>NZ_BMQN01000008.1 GCF_014648135.1 Deinococcus sedimenti
AACTCCTGGTATGGATGTTCATTCACCGCTACAACGCGTCATTACGATGAACCCACGACCCGGGCCATGGCGTGCAGAGGCGGCCCGTCAGTCCGGGGCCGCCTCTGCTGATGCGGGCAGGAGTTTCCAGTTGCCTGGAGGGGCCAGCAGCACGCCCCCACTGTTTTGAATGCTGTGAGGGTCAGCGCCGCACGTCGTACACGCTGACGCTGCCCGGCTGGCCCAGCTGCCCGGCGCCGACCAGCAACTGCGCGCCGCTGTCCGACCAAGTCAGCAGGCCGGTGCGCAGACTGAACTGCCCCGTGCGGGCCAGCAGCGCGCCGCTGGCCGTGTCGAACACGTGCAGGGCGTTCTGGGCGTCGTTGCTGAGCGCCGCCAGCAGCTTGCCGTCCGGGCTGAAGCGCAGGGTGCGGACATCCGAGGTGAAGGTCAGGGTCTTGAACGGCGTGGTCGCGCCGGGCTTGACCAGGGCCACGAACGCCGCGTCGTCCACGGAGTACGAGACAGCCAGCGTACCGCCCCGACTCTGCTGGAACTCTGTGCTGGACGCGTCGGCGGGCAGTTTCACTGCGACCTGCGTCTTGCCGCTGGCGACGTCCAGGCGCAGGGGGTTGCCCTCGTGCGGGATGATCAGGATGGCCTTGCCGTCCGGGGTGGGCAGCGCGTCGTGAATGTCCTCGACCTTCAGCTGGGCCGCCGTGAACTGCTTGACGACCCTGGCGGTCTGTCCGTCCAGCAGCGCCAGTCCCTCATACCCGCTGACCGCGGCGTACCGGCCGTCGGGGGAGGTGTGGAGGGTCTCGTACTCGACCTTGGTGCCCAGCGTGGCGACCTTCACGATCTTGCCCGCGCGGTACACGTTCACGCTGCCGCCCGCGTTCAGGGTCCACACCTGCTGACCCTGGGTTTCGGTGGCGTACAGCCGGTCGCGGTTGCCGACGTTCAGGGCCTTGCCGGTCTTCAGGTTGATGAACTCGCCCAGGCCCGCGTGCGGCACCCCGCCGATGAACGCCCCGCTCCAGGCGTTGCCGCTGGGTAGCTTCACCAGCGGGCGCGCCGGGGCGTCCAGCGCGTCCACGCTCAGGCGGCCCACGCTGCTGCCCAGGCTGAGCACCTGCCCGTCCGGCCCGCCGATCAGCGTGTCGAAACTGTCCAGTTCCACGGGGTCGCCGACCGCCTCGCCGGTCTGCGCGTCGAACAGCTGCCCCTCGCCGTACTCGGCGTACAGGAACTGCGCGGCGTTCAGGAACACCACGCTGCCGTCCAGGCTCAGGTCCTCCCCGCCCTCGACCTCGGTGGCCTGCCCGGCGCGCAGGATCAGCGTCCCGGTGCCGGTGCGGATCACGGCGACCTGCCCGTCGGGGCTGAAGGTGGCTTCCAGGCCGTCCCAGTCCTCGCCGACCTCGCCGCTGGCGACGACCTTCGAGTCGGCGAGGGTCACGAGGTCCACGCGGTCCTCGTAGATCACGGCGGCCAGGGTGCCGTCCGCGCTGACGCGCACGTCGTACGCCTCGCCGTCTCCCAGCAGGTCGGTTGTCTGGCCGCTGCCCAGGTCCACCCGGGTCAGGGTGCCGTCGTTCAGCATCAGCAGCGCGCCGTCCGCCGCGAAGGCCAGCGTGGCGTCGTAGGCGGGTGTGCCGCTGCGGACCTCCTGGCCGGTGCGGGCGTCCCACACGACCCAGCGGTCGCGGCTCAGGGCGGCCACGCGCGTGCCGTCCGGACTGGCGCTCAGGGCGCCGACGACGCCCTGCAGACCGTACCAGCCGCGCACGGTCTTGAGGTTCTGGTCGAGGATCAGCACGGCGTTGTCGGCGTCCACGGCGACCTGACCGCCGGGCAGGAACGCCGCGAGGTGCGAGTCCGCGCCGGGCACGGTGTACACCGCCGGTTTGGAGAGCGTCAGGGCGGACGCGGCGCCACTCAGGGCCAGGGTGACGCTCAGGATCAGGGTGCGGGTTCTCACAGGTCCACTGTAAGGAAATCCGGTGCGGCCCGCACCCGCAATTCGGCGGAGGGTCAGTCGCCGTCGCTGAAGGTCACGCTCAGGGGCAGGCGCTGCCCGGCCATGTTCGCGGTCGCGCCGCTGATGTGCAGGGCTGCCGTGCTGGCCGCAGTCTCGGGCAGTTTCAGGCGCAGCAGGCGCACGCGCTGGCCCTCGCGCACCAGGATGGTCGCGACGAGCTCCCCCGCCTGGATGCAGCGGGCGTTCATCGGGCAGCGGCTGTCCTGTGTGCGCAGCAGCGTGACGGTGCTGTGTCCCAGTTGACCGCTCTGGCCGGGCTTCAGGTCGAGAGTGGCGGCGTGGGCGGCACCGGGAAGCAGGGCGCCGGACAGCAGGGCAAGGGGCAGCAGGGCGCGGCGCAGGAGAGGCGTCATGGCCCGAGTGTGCCGCGGAAAGCTGAGGATGGGCTGACGCCGCCCGGAGCCGGGTGGGGCGGGCGGCGGTGTGGGCGGCGGTCAGCCGATCAGGGGAGTGTCGCCGCTGCCGGCCAGGGCGCGGAAGCTGGCGGCCTTGCTGCTCAGGCCCATCTGGTCGTAGCAGCCGGCGAGTTTCAGGGCGAAGAATTCCACAGCGAGGCAGTCCTCGCGCCGTTCGGCGGCTTCCAGGCAGGTGCGGTAGTGCAGCACGGCGAGGTGGTACTGCGCTTCACGCGCGGCGTGTTCGGCCCGGCAGTGGCTCATGCGGAGGGACACGATGTCGCAGGGGAGGGTGCTCGCGGCGGACATGACTGGCAGTGTAGTCACGCCGGGCGACGGATGAATGAAAGATGAATCAGGTTTCGGGAAGAAGATTGTGCGTCTATCACGCTATTTTTAGCTATTGCCTAATTTGCTGGGTGTGATTTTATGCATGCGTTGGAGACACTCAGATGCGCTGAGCCCGCAGGCGATCAGGTGGTGACCACTCGTGCCCGCAGGGTCAGGTTCGGCAGGTTCACGTCTCCCAGCTGCACGCGCAGCGTCGTACCGGGCGCGGCGGGCGTGCTCAGCGGCAGGTCGAACGCCAGATCCGGGATCAGCAGCGTCGCCTGCGGCCCCCGGCGGTCCACCACCACCGCCTCCCACTCCCGCCCGGGCTGCGCGGCGATGAACCGCAGGGTGTGGTGCCTGCGGCTCAGGCGCTCGGCCTGCCGGGTGGCGTCCGCGTTCATCTGCGCCTGCGCCACGCGCGCCGCGACCTCCTTCCCGCTCAGGCCGTCCTGCCCGGCCAGATGCGCGCGCAGCTGCTGGTGCACGACCAGATCCAGGTAGCGGCGCATGGGGCTGGTCGCCTGCGTGTACAGGTCCAGGCCCATCCCGGCGTGCGGTCCCGGCGCGGGCTGGAAGCGGGTGCGGGCCAGCGTGCGCCGCCGCGCCCACTGCGCGGGCAGGGTGTCGCCGCGCACCTCGCGGTGGGGTGGGTCCTGCGTGGCGAACGGCAGGGCAATCGAGTGGTCGTCCGCGTAGATCGCGGCGCCCCACCCGGCCAGCGTCATGCACTCCTGCACCACCAGCCGCATCTCCGGCTTGGGGAGCGGCGTGACGGTCGCGCCCGCCTCGTTGGCCTTCACGCGGACCTCGGGCAGGTCGATGCTCAGGGCGCCCTCCTGCACGCGCAGCTCGCGGCTCGCGGCGGCCAGTCGGGCCAGCGTCACGAACGGCTCCTGACCTGCGTCCAGCCGCTCCTGCGCCTGCGTGTACGTCAGGCGCTGCACGCGCACGGTGGTCAGCTGCACGTCCACGGCGTCGGCGTTGCCGTCCTCGTCGAGGTCCAGGCTGATGCTCAGCGCGGGGCTGGTGTCGTGCAGACCCAGGCCCGCCTGCTCGACCAGCGCGTCGGGCAGCATGCCGATCGTGCGGTCCGGAAGGTACAGGGTCGCGCCGCGCGCGCGGGCCTCCAGATCCAGCGGGCTGTCGGCGGGGGCCAGCGCGGCCACGTCCGCGACGTGCACCCACAGGCGCGTCAGGCCGCCGGGCAGCGCCTCGATGCCCACGGCGTCGTCCGGGTCGCGGTTGCCCTCATCGTCGATGGCGAAGGTGTCCAGGTGCGTCAGGTCCAGCCGCTCCTGGGGCACGAAGGGCGGCACGTCCAGCGTCACTGGGTTCAGGGCGGCGCCCAGCCGGTCGGCGTAGGGGGTGCGGGCGTCGGTCCACAGTCCGGCGCGCAGCAGCAGGGCGTGCGCGGCCTCGGGCGTTTCGGGTTGTTTCAGGTCGCGCATGGTGCGGCTCTTGTCCTGTTTGCCGCGGGCGAGCAGTTCCAGCTCGGTGCGCTGCGCGGGCGTGAGGTCGGGCAGGGTCATGCCCCAGAGCATAGGGCGCGGCGGCCCTGGTCGGTGGGTGTAAAGCCCGGTTTACTAATCGCTGAGTGCCGGGCTTGTTTTCGGAGGGTGTGGGCTTGCCTGGTGCCAGTCCATAAAGATCGGAAAACCTCCTTTGGGTGGGCAGATATCGAACGTAAGTGATCACGGCGGAGGGGATCCTTTTAAAGATCTGTAAACCTTAAATTGACAATCGCGCAGGTTGATGTTTCTATATGACCCAGGAGGGCAGCATGAATGATCCGCATCCCGCAAGCGAATTCCACGCCCACGTTCAGCGTCTGGTGGCCGAAGGCAAACTCACCCCCGAAGAAGCGCAGGGCCTGCTGGAGGACACCCAGGACCTCCCACACACCCAGCCCCAGCCGACCACCACCCTCGTCCACAGCGCCGCGCCCGGCGACGCCGCCCGCGACCTGCACCTGCTCATCAAGGGCTACAGCCTGACCGTCCTGGTCGACCCCGCCCTGAGCACCCCGCACCTGTCCGCCAGCGAGGACGGTTACCTGAGCCTCGACCACACCCCTCAGGGCTGGCGGGTCGCCCGCATCCCCGGCCGCACCCAGCCGCACAACCACAGCCTCAAGGCGATCCTGACCCTGCCCTTCACCCCCGGGCACGTGCAGACCGAAGTGAACGGCGGGAACCTGACCCTGCCGGACCTCGCCGGAGGCCTGCACGCCCAGGTGAACGGCGGCAACGTCCGCATGGGCCGCGCCGAGAGCCTGCACGCCGACGTGAACGGCGGCAACCTGAACGCCGCCGAGATGAGCGGCCCCACCACCGTCACCGTCAACGGCGGCAACCTCAGCCTCAGCGGCGCCCGCACCCTGACCGCCAGCGTCAACGGCGGCAACCTGAAATGGAGCGGCCTGCTCACCGGCGGCCACCACCGCGTCGAGGTGAACGCCGGGAACGTCCGCCTGCACCTCCAGCCCGGCAGCAGCGTCCACGTCGACGCGCACCTCACCATGGGTTCCTTCAGGGCCGACTTCCCCACCGGCAAGAGCGGCGGCTTCCTGAACACCCGCCACACCGGCCAGATCGGCAGCGGCGACGCCCAACTGCACTGCCAGGTCACCGCGGGCAGCCTGAAGGTCGTGACCGCATGACCGCCCTGCACGTCCCCACCGCCCTTCAGCTGCCCAGCCTGCGCGCCCTGCGGGTCCGCACCCACACGTACCTGACCAGCCTGCTCCGCCCCGACCCCACCCGCGCCCACCGGCAGGCCACCCTGGACCGCACCCTCGAAGCCGAAGCCCACCACGCCCGCGTGCAGCGCGCCCTGCTCGGAGGCCCACGATGAAAGAAAAGATCCGCCGCATCCTGGACCTCGTCCGCGCCGGCAAACTGACCCTGGAGGACGCCGGACCGCTGCTGGCCGCTCTGAGCCCCAAACTGGCCCTGACCGACAGCGACCGCGAACTGATCTCTGCGCTGCTGGGCCGCGAGGAACTCGACAGCGCCCAGGTCGCCGAGCACCTGATGCTCCTGCGTGGCCTGCGCGAGTCCGGCCCCACCCCGCCCGGCGCACCCCAGCCCCCCCGCCGCCCCCAGGTCATCATCGGCGGACAGCGCGTCCGCGGACTGGACGGCCTCGTGGACCGCATCACCGGAGGAATTGACAGCATGGTCGAGAACATCACCGGTCAGGTCGAACGTGAACTGCACGGCCACCACCTCGACATGCACCACCCCGACATGCACCACCCCAGCATGCCCCATCCCCCCATGCCCCCCGGCCCCCGCATCCTGCGCATCAGGGTGGAAAGTCAGCACGGCGACGAGTACAACGCGAACATCCCCGTCAGCCTCGCCCCGCACCTCGACCGCCTGATTCCGCCCCACGGGCAGGCCGCGCTGGAAAGCGCCGGGTTCACCCTCGACGCCCTGCGCCTGCTGATCGAGGCCAGCCCCTACCCCGGCCCGCTGATCGACGCGCAGGACCAGCACGGCAACGAAGTGCACATCAGTCTCCAGTGACCCCAGCTGAAGCCACGCCGCCCCCGCCGACCGGGGGCGGCACCCTTTTGGCGCAGTGGGGACGAATGGCAGGTCAGGGGAGAGGGGAACCCGGCGACGTGGCAGCGAGATCAGCAGCCGCCTCCAGCGTCGCCGAGGGGCGTGGGGCTGGCCTCTCGCTGGCGTGGAGCACCGCTGACCTGTTCAGGTGCTCGCGACGCTCGATTCAGAGGAGGGTCACCCTCAGGACCGCTGGCTGCTGCCATGAGAGGCGCAAGCCAGACGATCACCTGCCCCCCAACCCTCGCCGAACGGGCGCCCCGCGTGGGCAGGGGAGGAGGACGGCCGCAGAGTCGGCTCGACCCTCAGGCTGTTGGGTGCCCACGGCCTCAAGGACAGGCGCTGTCCACTGCATGCAAAACCGCCCCCGTGAGGTCGGGAGCGGTCTGAAGAAGGAGGACTCAGGCGGTGGTCTGCGGCATGGGCTGGGTCTGGCCGCCCACGCGGCTCACGGCCTCGCGCACCACGTCGCCGGTGATGAGTTCCTGCGTCAGGAGGGCGTCGGCGACCTCGTGCATGGCCTGCTGGTACTCGGTGACGAGTTCACGGGCGCGTTCGAACGCGCGGGTCAGGATGCGCTTGACGTCCTCGTCGACCAGCTGGCTGGTGTGCTCGCTGAACGCCTTGGGTTTGGCCATGTCCTCGCCCAGGAACACGGGGCCGCTGTCGGTGGTGAGGGCCATGTTCTTGAAGTTGTCGCCCATGCCCCACTCGAGGACCATCTTGCGGGCGATGTTCGTGGCCTTGCGGAAGTCGTCCGCTGCGCCGCTGGTCACGCTGCCCATGAAGACTTCCTCGGCGGCGCGGCCCCCCAGCGCGACGATCAGCTGGTTCTCGAGGCGTTCCTTGCTCATCAGGACCTGCTCTTCGGGCAGGTAGAACGCGGCACCCAGCGCGCGGCCGCGCGGGATGATGCTGACCTTCTGGAGCTTGTCGCTGCCGGGGATGACGGCGGCGGTGACGGCGTGCCCGGCCTCGTGATAGGCGATGGCCTTCTTCTCCTGATCGCTGATCGTCAGGCTGCCGTTCTCGAGGCCCAGGGTGATCTTGTCGAGCGCGCGGTAGAAGTCGCTCATGTCGATCTGGGTCTTGCCGACGCGGGCGGCTTCCAGCGCGGCCTCGTTCGTGACGTTCTTCAGGTCGGCGCCGCTGAAGTACGGGGTGCTCTTGGCGACCTCGTTGACGTCCACGCCGCCCGCCAGGGGTTTGTTGCGCAGGTGGACCTTCAGGATCGCCTCGCGCTCCTTGAGGTTCGGCAGGTCGATGGTCACCTGACGGTCGAAGCGGCCGGGGCGCAGCAGGGCCGGGTCGAGGACGTCGGGGCGGTTGGTGGCGCCCAGCACGATGACACTGCTGCTCTTGTCGAAGCCGTCCATTTCCGACAGGATCTGGTTGAGGGTCTGCTCGCGCTCGTCGTGCCCGCCACCGATGCCTGCGCCACGCTTACGGCCGATGGAGTCGATCTCGTCGATGAACATGATCGCGGGTGCGCTCTTGCGGGCGTCCTCGAACAGCGTGCGGACGCGGCTGGCGCCGACCCCCACGAACATCTCCATGAATTCCGAGGCACTCACGCTGAAGAAGGGCACATCCGCTTCACCGGCGATCGCGCGGGCCAGCAGGGTCTTACCCGTTCCGGGAGGGCCGACGAGCAGCACGCCCTTGGGGATTTCCGCGCCGATCTGGTGGTACTTGCCGGGGTTCTTCAGGAAGTCCACGACCTCCACGAGTTCCCGCTTGGCCTCCTCGTGCCCGGCCACGTCGGTGAACTTGGTGGGCACGCGGTTTTCCTTGCCGTACTTCTTGGCCTTGCTCTGCCCGAACTGCATGACGCCGCTCTGGCCGCCCTGAGCGCGCATGAAGAAGAAGTACATCATGCCGAACAGCAGGATGATCGGGAGGAAGTTCAGCAGGATCCCCAGCCACTGGCTGGGCTGCTCGAAGCGCAGGTCCACGCTCTGCCGTTCCATCTGACTGATCAGGTTGGTGTCGGGCGTGGCCAGTCCGCTGGGCAGGCGCACACTGAAGTCCTTGATGTCACGCTTCTGCGGGCCGCTGGCGGTGTTCACCTCGACGGAGGTGGGTTGCTTGAGGGTCACGTTCGCGTTGTTCTCGCGGACGATGACGCGCTCGACCTGCCCGCCTTCCAGCAGGGACTTGAATTGGGTGTAGTTCACGCTGGAGCGCCCGCTCAGGGGAGCCTGCGAGAACATCAGGAACAGGGCCAGGACGAACAGGACGATCAGCCAGGGATTGAGCCGTTTCAAGAACAGGTCCTCCGGAGGGAGAGAAGAGGGTGAATGGGGCGAGGTGGGGGGCGAGCCCCCGCTGAAGTTGAGTGTACCAGACTCAAGGTGTGTGAAATTGTCCCGCCGCACACCTGCGCTTTAGGGATTGGCAACCTTCACGCGCCGCGCAGCCCACCACCCCAGCCCCACCAGCAGCGCCGCCACAGCCGCCGTCCAGCCCACCAGCAGCAGCACCGGCAGGAAGTTCAGCAGGATCCCCAGCCACTGGGTGGGCTGCTCGAAGCGCAGGTCCACATTCCGCTCCTGCATGAGGGGAATCAGGCTGGCATCGGGCGCGGCCAGCTCACGCGTCACGCGCACCCGCACCTCCCGCGTCGACGGGCCGCCCGGCGTCAGGACCTGCACGGGCATGCCCTGTTTCAGCGTCACGGTCGCCGTCTCGCCCCGCACCACCACCCGCGCCACCACCCGCGCCACCTGCCCGGCTTCCAGCAGCGACCGGAACTCCGCGTACGGCACGACCTGCGCCCGCGCGCCCGACCACCACGACACGCCCCACACGCCCAGCGCCGCCAGCAGCACCAGCGCCAGCACGCCGCCCGCCACGGTCCCCCACGCTCCACGTCGTCTCATCCCCCCATGACATCCCAGGCCCGCGCGGCAGGCAAGCGACCAAAGGTGCAGGCAGTCCGCCCCTGTGGACGCGCGTGCCGTATCCTGACGGGGAATGATTGACGTGGCCACCACCTGGCAGCAAGTGTGCGAGGCGCTCGCCGGAGGCGACTACGAGCAGGCGTTCGGCGTCCTGGACGCCGCCACCCGCGAAGCCCACAAACCCGAACGCGCCCGCCTGACCCTCCTGCTCGGCAGCCTGCACGCCCTGTACGGCGACGCCGCCACCACCGACCTGGGCGCCGCGCTGCGCGAGGCCCGCACCATCGACCCCGCCCTGCGCGAGGACCCGCTGTACCAGGCGCTCATGGCGGAACTCGACGCCCGCACCCGCGGCCCCGACGCTGCGCCGCCCAGCGCAGCGGTCCGCGAGGCGGCCGACCCGCTGGCGCGCTTCCACGCGCTGTGCGCCCTGGTCCTGATGGACGAGGGGCAGGCGGCACTGGACATCCACCTCCCGGCGTCCGACCTGCCCGTGCACCTGCGCTGGCGCCTGCGGTCCTGGGAGGCCGAGGCGAACGAGGGCCTGGGCCAGACTGCCGACGCCGCGAACCTGTACGGCGAGGCCGCGCACCTCGCGCAGGGCCTGAACCGCGCCGTGATGCTGCAGGAACAGGCGGCGCTGCAACTGCAACTGGGGCAGCCCGAGGCGGCGAAGAACACCCTGGATCAGGCGCGCCTGCTGTACCCCACCCGCCCCGGCACGCACGACGCCGAGGATGCCGGACTGAACCTCGCCACGTGGCACTACCTGCGCGCGCAGGCCCTGCTGAACCTGGGCCAGCCGGACGCCGCGCACGACATGATCCGCGAGGCCGCCCGCCTGGAAGCGCAGCACGGCGACCCCAGCTACGGCGTCGCGCTGGTGCGCGGTCAGGTGCTGACCCACCTGGGCCGCCAGGAGGACGCCCTGAACGCCTTCGAGCAGGCCCTGAAGCTCGCCACGGACGCCGACCGGCCCTACGCGAACCACGAACTGGGCGTCGCCCTGCTGGACCTCGACCGGCCCGTGGACGCCCGCGAGAAACTCGAGGCCGTGCTGGCCGACCCCGAGTACCCCTACCAGCCGGAGGTCCTGGCCGACATCGCCGAGTGCGACTACCGCCTGGGCCGCCTGCAGGAGGCGCAGCTGGAGGCCGAGCAGGCCCTCGCGCAGGGCGCCGTGATTCCCGCCAGTCTCGTGCTGGGCAGCGTCGCGCTGGACTACTTCCAGCTGGACGAGGCGCTCGAACACTACGACCGCGTGATCCGCGAGGCCGCGCCCGAGAGCCGCGACTGGGTCACCGCGCACCAGATGGCGGCCGACGTCATGGCCCAGCAGGGCTTCCCGAACCCCGCCGCCGCGTACGCGCACGCGCAGCAGGCGCTGGCGCACACGCCCGACAGCGACGACTGGCATGTCACCCTGCAGGAACATATGCGCAAGGCCGAGGCGCTCCTGTCCCAGCAGGGCGGCACCGGCGGCCGGATGCTGAACTAAATACTGCGGTGGCCTCGCCCGAGGCCACCCGAGCGGACTTATCAAGCTGTAAAACAGAGCGAGATGCAGCAGAGGCGCGCGGCGGGAGATGGACTGGGGGTCCAGTGCGGTGCCGGACGCCCAGGGAACCGGACGCCGCGCGCCCCGTGACCCGCGCCGAGCCCGGCCTGCGGGGGGCGCTGCTGGATCTGTTGCGCCTGTCGCTGGGGGGCGCGGTCGCGCTGGGGTTCGCGCGGTTCGCGTACGCGCTGCTGCTGCCGACCATGCGCGAGGATCTGGGCTGGAGTTTCACGCTGTCCGGCGCGATGAACGCCGCGAACGCCCTGGGGTACCTGCTGGGCGCGCTGATCGCCGCGCCCCTGATCCGCCGCGCTGGCCTGTCGCGCGTGTTCACGGGGGCGATGCTCCTGACGGCGCTGACGCTGCTGGCCTGCGCCGCGACCGGCCTGAGCGTGCCGCTGCTGACCCTGCGCTTCCTGTCCGGGGTGGGGGGCGCGCTGGTGTTCGTCAGTGGCGGCGGGCTGGCGGCGCTCGCCACGCGCGCACACCCGGAACGCAGCCCGCTGCTGCTGGGCGTGTTCTACGGCGGGGCCGGGATCGGGATGCTGCTGTCGGCGGCGCTGCTGCCCCCACTGCTGATGCACGGATGGCGCGGCGCGTGGCTGGCGCTGGGTCTGGCGGCGCTGGCGTGCATCCCCCTGAGCGCCCCCGCGCTGCGCCGCCTGCCCACCCACGCCGCCAGTGCCCCCGCCCGCACCCCTGCCGTGTCGCTGCGCCCACTGGCGTGGACGCTCGCCGCGTACACCTGTTTCGGCATCGGGTACATCGCGTACATGACGTTCATCGTGGCGTTCCTGAAGGGTACGGGCGCGCAGGCGTGGATCACGCCGTTCTGGGCGCTGCTGGGCCTCAGCGTCGTCCTGCACCCCTTCGTGTGGGCGCCCGTCACCGCCCGCCTGCGCGGCGCGCGCGCCATGACCGCGCAGATGCTCACGCTGGCCGCCGGGGCCGCCCTGCCCCTGCTGGGCACCACTCCCCCCGCGCTGCTGCTGTCCGGCGCGCTGTTCGGCGGGAGTTTCCTGGCGGTCGTGGCGTTCACCACCCTGATCACCCGCCGCACCCTGCCCGAGCACGCCTGGGCGCGCGGCATCGCGGCCTTCACGGTCCTGTTCGCCGCCGGGCAGGTCGCCGGGCCCCTCCTGACCGGCCTGCTCGCCGACCGCGCAGGCGGCCTGCGCCTGGGCCTGGGCGTCAGCGCGGCCGTGCTGCTGCTCGGCGCGGCCCTCGCATGGGGGCAGGGGAGGGGGCCTGAGAAAAATCCGTGAACTGCAGGTTTCACAGCGGTGTTCAGAGGTGTCAAGGGAAACCCTCAGCACCTGAACCGAGCGGAGCGAGAAGCTGTCAATGAAGCGGTCGGAGGTGGAGTTGAAGGGCGTGCTTGTCGGCCCTGGGGTGGAACTGGAAACCGCTGTCAGAACCTCGGTGTGGTCAGCGGACCTGCAATCCGCCGGTTGACGTGTACGTGACGGTGGCTCTGTTGCCTCCAAGTTGCCGGGGCTGGGCGGGCGTCTCGACGCGTTCGCCCGTCCTCTCGCAGGTGAAGGCGTTGACGATGTCTCCGTCGTTGGAGGGCAACTGCGAGATCACGAGCTGAAACAGTGGCGCCGTCGTGGAGATGACGACCGGCCCGAACGCCCGATCGGCCTCCCGGATGACTCCGTCCTCCAGCAGACGGTAGCGCAGGCTGGCACTGACGTCCTCCTTCGTGCTGGCGTCCAGGATTCGCATCGTCCAGGACACCGTGCGGCACTGATCCAGCGCTTCCTGCGAGACGGTCGTGGCGGTGCCCAGACCGCCGAAGGGAGCCGGAGCGAATCTGTGGCAGGCCGTGAGCGTGGCGAGGGCGATCAGGGGCAGGACGTGTTTCATCCGGGCACTATGCCCGAACCGTTCCTGCTCCGGGTGCTGATCTGCGTGGTGCCTTCCGAATCAGAGGTCCTTCTCCCAGGTGATCCACATGCGTTCCACGCGGTAGCCCAGGCGGGTGTTCACGCGCAGCATGGGGAGGTTCAGGACGGTGCCGCCCGTCCCGGCGTGCGTGTGCCCCGCCCCCTGCGCCCAGGTGAGCGCGTGGGCTTTCAGGGCGGTCATGACGCCCCGGCGGCGGTGATCGGGGTGGGTGACGGTGCCCTCGCTGTCCACCTCGTGTCCGCGTGGGGTGAGGCGGGTCAGGGCGACGATCTGCCCGCGCCAGCGCGTGACGAACGCGGCCTCCTCCCGCCGGATGACGTCGCGCAGGCCGTCCCGCGAGAGGGGGTCCGGGGTGGTCGTGGGGTTGCGCGGCTGGTCCCGCACGCCGGTCTGGTGCAGGGCGAAGAGGGTGTCCCAGTCGGCATCCGGGGCGTCCGGCCCGAGGCGTTCGGGTTCGTACCCGGCCAGGAACAGCCGCTCCTGCACCGGCTCGAAGGGGGCGGGGTCGAAGGTCGTCAGGTCGAGGTGCGCGCCCCAGGACTGCCACGCGTTCCGGAAGCCCGCTGCGTGGAAGAAGGTCATCACCTCGGTGAAGTCCTCGCGGGTGACGCCCAGCACGCGCCGGAATCCGGCGGGCCCCTCGGCCAGCTGCGCCAGCAGCAGCGGCGTGAAGGATGCCCCGTCCCCGGCGATGTCCAGTCGCAGCGCGTCCGGCACGCCTTCGCCGAACGGTGCGAGGCGCGCGGTGGCGACCACCACGCCGCCCTGCTCGGCAACGAGACGGGTGGGGCGGGTGCCGGGCTGCGCCTCACGGAAGTGTTCTGGTGCGTAGGTCCAGTGGCCGCGTACCCCCTCGGTCACGAGGCGGGCGACGGCTGAGGCATCGGCAGCGCGGAACGGGCGCAGGGTGGGCATGGTTATCAGCATGAACCCTCCCAGGCGATCCAGTCGGGTTCGATGTTCGCGCCGACCTGCCGCAGGGCGCGCAGGTACGCCCTGTCCGCGGCGCTGCCAGCGGTGTTCAGGAACGTGATCCCCTGGTTCTGGAGGGCGCGGGCCGTCAGGGCCAGCAGGGCGCGGCCCACGCCCTGGCGGCGGTGCTCGGGGGTGACTGTCAGGACAGCGTTCCAGGCGTCCAGTCGAGAGCGTTCCGGCAGGGAGAGGCCGACGAGGGTCTCGCCGTGCCATGCGAGGTACGCGGCGTCCCAGAGGCTGTCCTCGCCCGTCAGGGTGGGTGACGCTTCGGGGATGGTCGGCGCCGCCGTGACCTTGTGGTCGCGGGTGCGGGCGTACAGGTCGTGCAGTCTGGGGTCGTCGGCGTGTGGCTGGGCGGGCGTGAAGTGGTAGCCCCGCGCCTCCAGTTCCTGGCGGAGGTCGAGGGTAGGATCCGTCCATCCGCGCAGGTGCAATCCGCCGCCGAAGGTGCGGTGAACCTCGTGCAGGCCCAGGGTGGGTAGATCGGGGGCGGTACTCAGGTAGTCCTCGCGGACACTCAGCCACAGGTGGGTGAGTCCCTGGGCGCGGGCGGCGTCGCGGGCGGCGTGCATCAGCGTGGGGGCGGTGTCGTCGGCGCGGTGGTCGGGGTGCAGGTGGAGGCCGATCCACAGGTGGGTGGGGTGGAATTCCGGCGCCCACAGCGTGAGAAGGCCGCGCGGCTGGCCGGGCTCACCGACAACAAGTATGCGGGTGGGGTGGCGTTCCCAGGTGGTGCGCAGCCGGGCAGCCGTGGTGTGGAAATGGGGTTCCTGGGTGCTGTTGAGGAGCAGGGCGGCCGCGTAGGCGTCGGCCGGTTCAGGGGAGCGGGTGATCATGTGTTCACTGTGCGCTGGCGTGTGGGCGCGGCGCGAATCGGGCGGGTACGTCATCTGGCCTACCTGGAATGAAGGGAGATTCAAGGGTGGGTGCATGTCGACTCAGCAGGTATTCACGGAAGGACTTGCATATATTCTGCCTGGGGCGTATTCTGTTGTCACCGGAATGGAGGTGCCGATGGTGCGCCTGCTCCCCAGGACGGATGGCCCAGACCCCGACTGTTCCCCGCTCCCGCGTCGCCGGGAGCGCTTCTCTGTGGGGCTGTTCCCGCGCCGGTTCGGGGGCGCGTCTAGAAAGAGCCAAAAAGTGTACACGGTACACATACTCTTCTCGGGGTAGGATGACGGCATGTCCAGCGACATCCCACAGCTGAGCGTCAACACCATCCGCACCCTGAGCATCGACGGCGTGCAGGCCGCCAACAGCGGCCACCCCGGCGCGCCCCTGGGCGCCGCGCCCATGGCGTACGTCGTCTGGCAGGACTACCTGCGCTTCAACCCCGTTCACCCCGAATGGCCCGGTCGTGACCGCTTCGTGCTGTCCGCCGGGCACGCCAGCATGCTGATCTACAGCCTGCTGCACCTCACCGGGTACGACCTCTCGCTGGACGAACTGAAGAACTTCCGCCAGTGGGGCAGCAAGACCCCCGGCCACCCCGAGTTCTTCCACACCCCCGGCCTCGACGCCACCACCGGCCCCCTCGGCCAGGGCGCCGCGATGACCGTCGGCATGGCCATGGCCGAGGCGCACCTCGCCGCGCGCTACAACCGCCCCGAGTTCCCCATCTTCGACAACCACACCTACGCCATCCTCGGCGACGGTGACCTGCAGGAAGGCGTGAACCACGAGGCCGCCGCGCTGGCCGGGCACCTGCGCCTGAACAAACTCATCTGGCTGCACGACGACAACCAGGTGCAGCTCGACACCGCCACCTTCAAGGCCGAGAGCGACGACGTCGCCGCCCGCTACGTCGCGTACGGCTGGAACGTCCTGAAGGTCGCCGACGGCAACGATCTCGACCAGATCCGCGCCGCCGTGAAGGAAGCGCAGACCAGCGACCGCCCCACCCTGATCCAGGTCCGCACCGTGATCGGCTTCGCCAGCCCCAAGGCCGGGACCAGCAAGGCCCACGGCGAACCCCTGGGCGCCGAGGGCGTCGCCGCCACCAAGACCGCCCTCGGCTGGGACTACCCCGCCTTCACCGTGCCCGAGGAAGTCAAGGCGCACATGGACGCCCGTGAACGCGGCGCGAAACTGGAAGCCGAGTGGAACGCCCTGATGGACGGCTACCGCGCCGCGCACCCCGAACTGGCCGCCGAGGTGGACGCGATGCTGAAGCGTGAACTGCCCGCGAACCTCGCCGACGCGCTGCCCAGTTACGAGGTCGGCGGCAAGGGCGTCGCCACCCGCAACGCCAGCGGTGAAGTCATCAACGCCCTGGCGAAGGTCCTCCCCGGCCTGATGGGCGGCTCAGCCGACCTGAGCGGCAGCACGAAGACCACCATCAAGGACGGCGGCGAGATGCAGAGCGGCAGCATGGCCGGACGCAACGTCCTGTTCGGCGTGCGCGAATTCGGTATGGCCGCCGCCGCGAACGGCCTGAGCCTCTACGGCGGCCTGCACCCCATGGTCGGCACGTTCCTGGTGTTCGCGGACTACCTCAAGCCCGCCTTCCGCCTCAGCGCCATCCAGATGCAGCCCGTCACGTACGTCCTCACGCACGACAGCATCGGCCTGGGCGAGGACGGCCCCACCCACCAGCCCATCGAGCAGATCGCCATGCTCCGCGCCGTGCCCGGCGCCCACGTGATCCGCCCCGCCGACGCCAACGAGACGTCCGCCGCGTGGCAGATGGCCCTCGAGTACGACAAGGGCCCCACCGCCCTGGCCCTGACCCGCCAGGACCTCCCGATCCTGCCCCGCAACCACGCGGGCGTGAAGAAGGGCGCCTACGTCGTCCGCGACGCCGACGGCGCGCAGGTCATCCTGATCGCCTCCGGCAGCGAGGTCAGCCTCGCCCTGGACTCCGCCGAGGCCCTGGCCGCCGAGGGCATCCAGGCGCGCGTGGTCAGCATGCCCTGCATGGAAGTCTTCCGCACCCAGGACCGCAGCTACCGCGACAGCGTCCTCACCCCCGGCGTGAAACGCGTCGCCATCGAGGCCGCCGCCAAGAGCCCCTGGTACGAATGGGTCGGCACGGACGGCGCCGTCATCGGCATGGACACCTTCGGCGCCAGCGCGCCCGCCAGCGTCCTGTTCGAGAAGTTCGGCTTCAGCGTCCAGAACGTCAGCAAGGTCGTCAAGAGCATCCTCTGACAGCGGCTTTCAGGGAGACTGAGGGGTTTTCTCAGTCTTCCTGAAACGAGCGGAGCGAGAATCCGCCGGCATCGGCGGTTGGAGGTGGAGTTGAAGGGGGTGCTGTTGGCCCTTCAATGGAGCCGGAAACCGCTGTAAGGAACGCCATCAATAGGAGGCGGGACGCGTGGGGAAGAACCCCGGCGTCCCGCCTCTTCCTGCTGTGATTACAGCTGCGCCTGGGCGTAGGTGGTGGCGAGGTCGGGTCGGCCCGCCTCGATCAGCGCCTTATCCCGGATGCGGCACGAGTCGCACACCCCGCACGGTTCCTCGCCCCCCTGGTAGCAACTCCAGGTCACGTCGATCGGCACGCCCACTGCCAGCGCCTCGCGCACGATGTCCGCCTTCGTCAACTCCGCCAGCGGCGCCGTCAGCACCGCCCCGCGCCCCTCCAGGCCCGCCTTCGTCGCCAGGTCCGCCAGCGTCTGGTACGCCGCGAGGTACTCCGGGCGGCAGTCCGGGTACCCGCTGTAATCCACCGCGTTGATCCCCAGGAACACCCGCTCCGCATCAATTGCTTCAGCGAGACTCAGCCCCACCGCGATGAACACCGTGTTCCGCCCCGGCACGTACGTCGGCGGAATCACGCCATCTTCCGTCCCGTCCGTCGGCACCACCATCGACTCGTCCGTCAGGGCACTCCCCCCGAACGACCCGATGTTGATATCGATCACCCGGTGAGCTGCCCCGAAGTGCGCCGCGACCGTCGCCGCCCGCTCCAGTTCCACCGTGTGCCGCTGCCCATACCGGAACGACAGCGCCGTGCACGCGTACCCGTCGCGGGTCGCCATCCCCAGCACCGTGCTCGAATCCAGCCCGCCCGACAGCAGCACCACCGCGCGCTTCTTCCCTTCCGTCATGTCCAACCTCCGGTGGGGTTCACCCCCACCCAGCCTCCCCCCTCAAGGGGGAGGAGAAACAGCGTGGTTCAGGCCGCAGTGCCTACAACCCACATCCCGTCTCATACGGATTCCGTCTGTTTCGTTGACAACCCGGAACAGCACCGGGTTGCCAACTCCACGCCCGGAACCCGTTTTTCTCCTGCTCGCTCCGCTCGGGTTGAAAGTTTTTGCAAACCTTTCAACCGGAGTCCGTATCAGTACCCGAGTGCCGCGTTCCCGCCCAAGGGGATGAGGCGTTTGTCGCTGTGCGCGTCGAGGTCGTCGGCGCGGTACAGCTTGTGCATCTGGTACCCGGCCCGCAGGCACGGGTTCTCCTTGACCGCCTGTGTGATCGCGTTCAGCACCCCTAGGTCCCGCTCGCGGGCCTTGCTCCATTCGGGGTGCAGCCAGATCACCGCCCCGTCCGGCAGGCCGCTCAGGGTGTCCAGTCCGGCCTGAAGGTCGCCCGGTTCGTGGACGATGATCTTCACCTCGTCCGCTAGCGCCACGACATCGGGCAGCGGGAGCTGCCCGAAGGGTTTGGGCGACAGCGTCACCCAGTCCAGCGCCCCGCGCAGGGGCGCGATGCCACTCGTCTCGATGTGGACGCGGCGGCCCAGGGCGTGCAGGGCGTCCGTCAGGGGCGCGAGGTCGAACAGGATCGGCTCGCCTCCCGTGATGACCACCACTGCGCCGTCGGGGCTCTCGGCGCGCACCACCTCGGCCAACTCGGCGGCATCCATGAGGGTCACGCCGTCGGGGCGGTAGTCGCGGTGCCACGTTCCGGCGCTGTCGCACCAGGGGCAGGCCTGGGGGCAGCCGTACAGGCGGATGAAGTACGCCGCGCGGCCCAGGTGCACCCCCTCGCCCTGCCAGGTGTAGAACCGCTCGTACACGGGGTATTTCATGCCCTCACTCCCAGTACTCGCAGGAGCTGTCGGGTGTCTCCCAGAGCGTCACGTGGAGGCGCAGGTCCGCGCCGTCGTCCCCCGCGGGCAGGTCGGCGCGCACGCGCTTCATGGTGTGGCGGTGAATGTACGCGGCGACAACCTCGGCGGTCGTGTCGTCGCCGAGTTCCGGGATGTCGTTCAGGTATGCGTGGTCCAGACCGCCGGCATCGATGTCCTTCTTCGCCCACTTGAGGGTCTTGAAGTCCGCGACCATGATGGCCCGCTTCACGTGCGCGCTCGGGCGCAACCGGTCACTGGTGAGTTCCATCCGGACGCGGTACGTGTGCCCGTGCAGTCTCCCGCACGGCCCGTCGTAGCCGGTGATCACGTGCGCCGAATCGAACGTGAACTCCGAACTCAGTTTCCACGGCATCCGCTTACGCCCCCTGGGGCTGGTGGTTGGGCGCGACGTACTTCACGGTGCAGATCGTGTTCAGCCCGCCGCGCATGCCGTAATCACAGCGGATCTCCATGCTCAGCGGATTCAGGAGGTTCACCAGATCCGCCAGGACCCGCCGGGTCGCGTGCTCGTGGTAGATGCCCACGAAGCGGTAGCTGGTCAGGTAGTACTTCAGGCTCTTGAGTTCCACGCACGCCTCGCGCGGCAGGTACCGGATCTCCAGGCGGCCGAAGTCCGGCAGGCCACTCCAGGGGCACACCGGGCTGAACTCGTCCGTCACGATCTCGATCTGCATCGGCTCGCCCGGGTAGCGCACCGGGTCGTCCTCGCGCACGTGCGGGAAAGTACCCAGCACCGCCACGTCGATGGCGTCTAAGCCCTGCACGTCGTAGCGGCGGTCAAAACCAGGGTTCTGGGGCGCGCAGTCGGCCTCGGCAGTCACGTTCGTCATATGTCTTTCCTCCCGGCAGGCGCGCACCCTGAACGGCGCGGGCCTGGGGTGACAGCACAGGTCACCCGGTTGTGGGAGTCCGCACCCGCAGGCGCGACCTCAACCGCGCATTATCCACAACTCCATGCATGACCGCCAGGGGGCGCGGAACAAACGCGCGCAGGCCCCCGGCAGGGGAGAGGGCTCAGCCCGCCGCCTCCGCCAGTGCCGCGGCGCGGCGCAGGATGCCCAGCAGCAGCCCGGACTCCCAGAAGCCCAGGCGCGAGCCGTCGTTGAACCGCTCCTGCCGCGCGAACACCGTCAACAGCCGCGCCAGTTGCGCGGGGGTCGCGCGGGCCAGCACCGCCGGGTCGTCCCGCAGCGCTCGCGCCTCTGGCGTCTGCGCCCACTGCGGCCACTGAAACCGCTCGTCCCCATACACCCACCCGAACGCGTTCAGGGTGTCCAGCAGCCGCGCCACCTGCGGATCGTACGCGTACCCGCGCATCTGCACCCCGCCGTTCGGCAGGACCACGGCAGGCGGCTGACCGTCCGTGAAGCGGAACGCCGGGTCCGCCATGACGGGCAGGAACGCCGCGACGGCGCGCAGGGCTTCAGGCGTGAATTGTGGCGTCATGCCATCCAGCATCGCCCGCGCGCATGAGGGCACGAAAAACCCCCACCGCTGAGGTGGGGGCTTCATTGGTGGTGGCCAGGGCCGGACTTGAACCGGCGACCCAACGATTTTCAGTCGTTTGCTCTACCAGCTGAGCTACCTAGCCTTCCTTGGCGGTCCGGACGGGATTTGAACCCGCGACCTTCTGCGTGACAGGCAGATATGCTAACCGCTACACTACCGGACCGTGCCTTGAAGGGGCTGCAAAAGCAGCGGGGTTAAGGATAGCGGCGCGTTTCACGGTTGTCAACGTGGGGGGGCTGGCGGCCGCGGCGGGGTGGTTCAGAAGGGGACGGCGCGGACGTTCTTCACGGGGTGTTCCTGGCCGGGGTCGAGCAGCAGTTCCAGGTACTCGCGGGAGTGCAGCGCGTCGATCATGGCGAGGCTGTTCTCCTCGTCGAGGAGAATGCCGCCGTCGATCTGGGTGTGGCCGTACACGCCGTAGTCGAGTCCGGCCCGGCGGACGTACTCGGGGGATTCGCGGAACCAGCGTTTGGGGGCGTGGTCGGCGTAGAACAGGTCGTCGTAGTGCGCGTGGGCGGGCAGCGGGGAGACGTGCGCGAACTGGACGGTGCCGACGCGGATCTCGCGGGGGAAGCTGCGCATCCACGCGGCGAGGTGCTCGGGGAGGATCAGGCCGCCGTGGTCCGGGTCGAATTCCACGTGGACCATGCCGCCGCTGGTGCCCAGCACGTAACTGGTGTTCAGGACGGCGTCGTCGTGGTTCCCGAGGATGATGTGCACGGCGTGGGGCGCGGCGTCCTGGTACGCCTTGAGTCGTTCCAGGTGGCGGATCTGTTCGCGCGCGGCGAGGAACAGGTGGTCCGGGTTCTTGTGGTCGAAGCGGGGCAGGCCGATCAGGCGGGCGTAGTCGCGGTCGTTCTTCGGGTGCACGAGGTCGCCGATCAGGATGACCTGGAACATGCCGGCCTGGACGGGTGGGGTGGGCAGGCCGTCCAGGGTGGCGCAGCTGGCGGCGCGCAGCGCGGTCCACAGGAGGTCGAAGTCGGCGTGGACGTCTCCGAAAGCGATGAATTTACGCATGGGGTCAGCCTTTCAGGAGCGCGTGGAGATCCTTGTAGATGGCGCGGCTTTCTTCCAGCGTCTCGCCGTAGCCGCGCATGAGGATGCGGGCGGCCTCCCCGCCGCGCCCGGCGACTTTCAGCTGCTCTAGCAGATCCTCGATGTGCCGCCGGGCTTTTTCCATCTGCGGGTCGCGGGGCGGCTGGGGGGGTAGCGGGCGGTCGATGGTGGGGGGTGGGGTGGGCGTGTCGGTTTCCAGTTCGCTGGTGTTCGCGCCGTCGTCCGGGTCGTACTCCACCCAGACGGGGTCGCTGGTGGGCGTGACGCCGTACGCGCGGGCGAGGTCGGCCAGTGCGGCCAGCTTGGCGTCGGGCAGGGTGTGCGCGGTGGCCAGTCCCTCGCGGGTGGCGCCCAGGACGCTCAGGCGGGCGCGGACGATGGGCGGCGCGGGGTGGTCGCACGCCCAGGTGAGGCTCCAGCCGGGGTCGATCGCGTCGAGCTGCGGGGCGAGCACGTCGAGGTCGGGGGCGAGGGTCACGCGGGCCTGGTCGTCCCGGACGGTCAGGGTGGCCCAGGCGGTCATGCTGGCGCGCAGGGCGTCGCGCACGCGGTGAGGTTCGGCCATACCGCAGTCTACCTACTTGCCCGCCGGGTGAAGGGTGAGGGTCTGCGTGTTTCCCCAGTCGGCGGCCCTGGTGCTCATGGGCAGGTACTGCCCGCCGATCCAGCGGTTCATCTGGTCGGTCGCGTGCGGCGCGAGGGGACTGCCGGCCTGCCCCAGGCTGCCGACGTACAGGCTGCGGTCGGGGTCGCCCAGGTCCACGATCTGGCGGTAGCTGGCGCCGTGCGTCTGCGCGAAGGTGCCGTGCTGCGGGCGGGCGACGTTCACGGTGTTCGTGCCGCCGGGGGTGGGGGCGTGGTGGTTGAACAGCCACGCCAGGGCCTTCACGTTCCCGAACGCGCGGTGGTTGCTGGCCACCTGATGCAGCTGGCCGTACGTCCAGCCGGTCATGTCGTCTCCCAGGCGGGCCTGCAGGTCAGCAAGCGTGGTGTCCAGCGTGCGGGTCAGCAGGGCCGCGCAGTCGCCCTGGCCGCCCCGCGCGCACAGGTCCCCGCCGCCGCGCAGCTGGTTCAGGACGGACAGGCTGTTCAGGACGGTCTCGTCGTTCAGTTCGTCGCGGGCCATCTCCTGCAGGTTCATCAGCCACGCCTCGAAGATCAGGGCACCCACGCTGCCGGTGGTCATGTTGCCGTCCCAGCCCTGCAGGGTGCCCAGCGCCTGCCGGGCGCGGTCACTGCCGGGCTTCGTGGCCAGCAGGATGGGGCGGAAGTCGTCCCAGACGAGACTGTGGGTGTCCAGCTGGGTGCGCTGCACGTCCGCCACGCTCAGTTTCGGCGTGGCGGTCAGCAGGTCCGTGATGCGCTGGGCGCGGTACGGTTCGGCCCAGTTGCGGGCGTTGCCCAGCAGGTACGGGTACCCGTCGGGGACGACCTTGTTGTTCGCGGTGACGACCAGACCGTCGGCGGGGTTGAAGGTGTGGGGCAGCGCCTCGAACGGAACGTACCCGCGCCACTCGCGGCTGCCGTCGCCGGGGACGGGCACGCTGCCGTCCCAGCCCTCGCGGATGGGCACGCGGCCCGGCGCGTAGTACCCGGTGTTGCCGTCCACGTCGGCGTACACGAAGTTCTGACTGGGCCCCACGTACCGGGACAGCGCCCGCGTGAAGTCCGTCCAGTTCTGCGCGTAGTTCAGGCCCAGGAAGGCGTCCATGGTGGTGTCGCCCGGTTGCAGCGCCGTCCACTTCAGCGCCACGCGCGGCCCGGCGTCCGCGAAGTTCAGGCCGCCGCCCCCGTTGTCGCTGATGACCGGCCCGTGCGCGCTCTCGCGGACGGTGATCGTCACGTCCTCTTTGCCCTTGACCTTGATCACCTCCGGGCGGCTGGTGAGCTTCGCGTCCTCGGGTTCCACGTACAGGTCCTGCACGTCGGGGTTCATGTTCGTCACGCCCCACGCGACCCGCTCGTTGCGGCCGATCACGATGGCCGGGAGCCCCGGGATGCTCGCCCCGATGGCCTTCAGGTCCCTACCCTGCACGTCCGCGAGGTACCACAGCATCGGCGCCGTGAGCGCGAGGTGCGGGTCGTCCGCCAGGATGGGCTTGCCGGTCGTGGTGCGTGACCCGGCGATCACCCAGTCGTTGCTGCCCTTTCCGGGAACCTGTTGCATGCCCAGCGCCTCGGCGGCCCGCAGGTGCGCCCGCAGCGCCGCGACCGTCGCCTCCGGCAGACCGGGTCTATCCGGCAGGTTGGGCGCAGCGGAGGTGGTGCCCATCTGCGGCGCGGCGTTCTCCTCGCCCACCTCGTCCGCGCTGAGGATCGTCGGGCCACCCGCCGGGTACGGCGCCGTGACCTCGTCCAGCCCGCCCGCGCCCAGCCGCCGCGCGACGTGCGCGTTCAGCACCTCGTCGTCATAGTTGCCGCCCAGATCGAAGGCCATCAGCTTGCTCCAGGACACCGTGTCCACGTCCTGCCAGGCTTCCGGGGTGTAGCCCAGGATCCGGAACTCCAGGGCGGTCTTCCCGCGTCCCTGCGCGGCGTTCACACCCGCCGTGTACGCCGCGATCAATCGGCGCGACCGCCCGTCCAGGGCAGGGAGGGCACTCTGCGCGGCCCGCTGGAAGCCCCAGGTGCGCAGGAACTTGTCCTGCGGCAGCGCGGCCTCGCCCAGCACCTCCGCCAGTCGGCCCTGCGCCACCCGGCGCTGGAAGTCCATCTGCCACGCGCGGTCCTGCCAGTGCACGAAGCCCAGCGCGAACACGGCGTCCTCGTCCGTCTGCGCGCGGATGTGCGGCACGCCCCACGCGTCGCGCGTGACCTGCACGTTCCCGCCCAGGCCCGGCAGGTCCACGTTCCCCGCGCGCTGCGGCTCGCTGCTCAGGCGCAGCCACGCGTACGCCCCGCCGCCCGCCGCGCCCAGCAGCAGCAGTGTCCCCAGCGCGCCGGTCGCCACGCGGCGACCCCACGACCCCTTCCGCCGCAGCGGACCCACCGTTTTCGTGTTCATGTGACCCGCGCAGCATAGCCCCGCGCCGCCGGGCCGTGCCAAAACATGCGGCGGGGGTATCGGTGCCCCCGCCGCGCGGTCAGTTCAAGCCGTTCAGTCCGTCTGGGAGATGCCGGTCAGAATTCCTCGTCCAGCAGGCTGCTGTTCGCCTGCACGCGCCGCGGGTGCAGCCCCAGCCGCTCGGTGAGCATCAGCAGCCCCTCGGTGCCCTCGCGGGACAGGCCCGACAGGAACGCGGTCGCCACCGTCGTCGAGAAGCACGGCTGCGGCGTGGGCTGCATGCAGTCCAGCACGCAGAACTCGAAGGCGCTGTCCTCCGGGCGGGACAGCTGGCGGGTCACGGCCGCGCCGTACCCGTTCGAGAACTGAAAGACCATGAGTTCCGCGCCGGGCAGCGTGTGCCGCTGCGGCAGCGTGCTGATCTGCTCGAAGGCAGCGGTCGGGACGAACAGGGTGGGATTGGTGATCAGGGTGGGCGAATGGGTCACGCTGAAGCTCCGTTGGCCACCACGGGGCGAAGAGTCAGGAACCACACGTGGGGTACCGGCAGGCTAACCCCACACGCCTTACCGGTCACTTACCTGACGCTTTCTGAAGATTCAGCCCAGCACCTGCGCGGGCTGCACCCAACAGCCGGGATGCCGCGCCGCCAGCAGCTGCGCCGCGTCGTGCGCGTGCGCGGCGTCCCGCGCCAGCGCGAAGCAGGTGCTGCCGGACCCGCTCATCAGCGCCGAGTGCAGCCCCGCGCCCGTCAGGGCCGCCAGCGCCTCGCGGATGGGCGCGTGGCGCGCCGCCACCGGGTCCTGCAGCGCGTTCAGGTAGGGAACGGGCCGCCCGTTCGACAGGGCCGCCAGGATCGCCTCGACATCCAGGGCGGGCGTGAAGCCCTCCTCGGCGTCCAGCCAGGCGTACGCGTCGCGGGCACTGACCGCCACGCCCGGGTTGAGCAGCACCAGCGCCACGCGCGGCACCGGGGTGGGGGACAGGACCTCGCCGACGCCCGACGCGACCGCCGCGCGGCCCAGCAGGAAGAACGGCACGTCCGCGCCCAGCCGCAGCGCCAGGCCCGGCAGGTCCACGCCCGCCGGGTACAGCCGCGCCAGCGCCATCAGCGTGGTCGCCGCGTCGCTGCTGCCGCCCCCCAGGCCCGACGCGAGCGGCAGTCGCTTGTGCAGCGTGATCGCCGCGCCGCCAGATACCCCCGCCGCGTCCAGGTACGCCCGGGCCGCGCGGAACACCAGATTGCCCTCGTCGGTGGGCAGGTCCGCGCCCTCGACGCGCAGGGTCAGCGTGTCGGAGGGGGCGATCTCCAGGTCGTCCCCGACGCTCAGGGGCACCATCAGCGAGTGCAGTTCGTGGTACCCGTCCGAACGCAGGTCCCGGACACTGAGGCCCAGGTTCACCTTGGCGGGCGCGAAGTACGTGACGGCAGCAGGGTCGCTCATGCCCCCCCAGCATCCCACACCGGGTCGGTCTCCCACACCTGCGCGTCCCACACCGGGGCCAGCGCCTGCGCCAGGGCCAGGTCGCCGGGCGTGGTCACCTTGAACAGCCGCGCGTCCCCCGGCACCAGCCGCACCGCGCCGCCCGTCCGGGCGATCAGGCCCGCGTCGTCCGTCGCCGCGAACCCGTCGGTCAGCGCGGCCTCGTGCGCGGCGAGCAGCAGGTCACGCCGGAACCCCTGCGGGGTCTGCACCGCCCACAGCCCCTCGCGCGGGGTGAGGGTGCCCCAGAGGGTGCCACAGTCGCCGCCCGGCCCGGCCCGCACCAGGGTGTCCGCCACCGGCAGCGCCGCCGTCGCCGCGCCCACCTCACGCGCCGCCGCGATCACGGCGCCCACCACCGCGCCCGGCAGGAAGGGCCGCGCCGCGTCATGCACCAGCACCACGTCCGCCCGCGTGGCGCGCAGCAGCGCCCGCACGCTCGCCTGCCGCGTGTCGCCGCCCGTCACGGCGCGCGCCGGAACGTCCTCCGGCAGGTCCAGGCCCGCCGGGAGCGCCACCAGCACCTCGTCCACGTGCGGGGCCAGCGCCGCCGCGCTGCGGCCCAGCAGGCTGCGGCCCGCGACCTCCACGAACGCCTTCGGCCCCAGCCCCAGCCGCGTGCCCGACCCCGCCGCCGGAATCAGCGCCGCGACCCGCACGCCCCCGGGCCTCACCCTTCCCCGTCGCGCCAGCGGCGGAAGCCCGGCACGTCCAGCCCGAACTGATCCAGCACCCGCGCCGTCACGAAATGCAGCAGCTCGTCCACGCTGCCCGGCGCGTGATAGAAGCCCGCGCTGGCCGTCATCACGGTCGCCCCCGCGTCATGCGCGGCAAGCATGTTCAGCAGCATCGGGCGCGGCAGCGGATCCTCACGCAGCACCAGCACCAGCCGCCGCCGCTCCTTCAGCGTCACGTGCGCCGCGCGCGCCACCAGATTGTCCGCGAACCCCTGCGCGACCTTCGCCAGCGTCCCCGCGCTGCACGGCACCACCAGCATCCCGTCCGTCCGGAACGACCCGCTCGCCACGCCCGCCGCCAGATCCCGGTCGTCATGCACGACCGACGCCAGCGCCGTCAGGTCCGCCAGCTGCGGCCCGGACCCCTCAGCCGTCATGACGCGCTTGGCGCCGCTGCTGACCACCAGATGCGACTCCACCCCCAGGTCACGCAGCGCCCGCAGGATCGACTCCGCGTACGGCATGCCGCTGCCACCCGACACCCCCACCACCAGCCTCACGAGGCCCCCCGCGCCGACGCGACCCTCAGCAGAGCAGGTTCCGGGCGTGAAGTGGGCCGCCCGGTGAGCTGCGCGGTCAACGGAACAGACGGAATCCACATCATGCCCGGCAGGCTAACAGGCCCGCGCCGCGCAGACGGTACGCCCGCGCGCCCTGCCGCCCAGGCCCCAGTTCAGGTCCCGGGTCAGGTCCCGGGGTCCAGCCGCTCGCGGGCCACGCGGCGCGCGTGCCGCACCTCGGCCAGCACGAACGCCAGCGTGTTCAGCGCGTACGTGCCCGCCAGCGCCCCCAGCAGCGCTGCCCGCGTGCCCACCAGCGGCAGGCCCGTGAAGGTCACCAGGCCCGACAGGGACAGCAGCCCCGCCACCAGCACTCCCCACGCGCCCAGCAGCACCCCACCCCACGGGGAATCCAGCAGCGACGCGCCCGGCAGCAGCAGGCCCAGCAGACGGAATCCGCCCGGACGCGACCGGTCCGCAGGCAGCGGCGTGCGCGGCAGCAGCAGCGACAGCACCAGCAGGGCCGCGAGCCCCGCCACGCCCAGCAGCGCCAGCCCCAGCCGCGCCGACCCGCCCGGCGACGGGTCCAGCAGCGCCAGCGGGTCGCGCATCGACGCCCGCAGCGTGACGCTCAGGTCCCCCGTGACCGCGCGGGTCAGGCTGCGCTGGTCCGGGTAGCACAGGCGCGGCTGGTCGGGCCGCAGCGTCTGCTGGAACGTCGCCTCGGGCGACGCGGGCTTCAGGCCCAGGTTGAACGCGGCGGCCATCAGGTCCGGCTGCGCCGCCAGCGCCGCCCGGAACCGCTCGCGCGCCTGCGGAGCGTCTCCACGGTCGCGGGCAATGACGCCCAGATTGTTCTGCGCGCACGCGTCCGGCAGCGTGGCGTACAGTTCGCGGGCGCGGGTGTCCTCGCCGTCCAGCTGCGCGCCCAGCGCGGTCAGCAGCGTCGCGTCCGGCCCGGGCCGACGGTTCAGGCCGTCCAGTTGCGCGTCCCACCAGCCTCCGCCGTACGTGCCGCTCGACAGCACCGGCGAACGCAGCGCCGCGCCCGCCAGGTTCGCCCACTGCACGCCGCCCAGCGTGGCCAGCAGCGCCAGCGCCAGCAGCGTCACGGTCAGGCGCTCGCTGGGCGACGCGTACGCCACGAACACCCGCCGCGCCCGCGCCAGGGGCCGCTGCACCCACGACCGGTACCGGCCACCCAGGGCGCGGGTATCGTCCGCCTGCGCCGGAAAGGCCCGCAGCGCCAGGGTCAGCAGCGCGGCGAGCAGACTGACGCCCAGCGCGAGACTCGCCAGGCGCGCCGCGTCCCGCACGGCCCCGAGGCCCTCCAGGCCCAGGTTGTATAGCGTGCCGACCCGCAGGGAACGCTCGAACTGCCGCCACTCGGCCGCCTCGCCCTCGCGGCCCTGGGCGTCCAGCGTCCGCGCGAACCGTTCGTACAGCGCCCCGCCGCCCTCGAACCGGGGGTGCAGGTCCCGCAGGTACGTCATCCACACGCCCGCGCGGTCCACGCGGCCCTGCGCGAGCAGCGTGCCCACGTACCCGCTGGGATTCCCGTACGCGCCCAGCGCCGCGCGGTTCACCGGGATCTCCGGGTCCAGGCCGCGCGCCGCGGCGTCCTCCTGCGCCTGCGTCAGGGCCAGGTCCGCCGCCGACGGAAACCCCGCGCCGTCCAGCCGCGCGGCCAGCTGCACCCACGCCGGGAACGGCAGCGGCCCGCTCAGGCTGCGCCGCACTAGGCTCAGCGCCGCGTACGGGTCCGGCTGAGCCTGCGCCAGCCGCAGCGCCAGAAACGGATTGAGCGGATCAAGGCGCGCCGCTGCCGCCAGTCCGGCCGGCGGCACCTGATCCGCCACGCTGGCCAGGTGCCCGGTCACGACCGGGTCGGGCGGCAGCACCACCCGCTCCTGCACGCCCAGCGTTCCGCCCTGCACGCTGAGCGTGAAGCGCTCGGTGACCCCGCCCAGCAGCGTGCTGACCGTGACGATCCCGCCGCCCGCATCCAGGCTGCTCACGATGCCCGGCAGGTCCGCGCGGCCGGTCACGACGCCCGCCGCGCCCAGCGCGTACACCGCAGGGCCCGCACCGATCAGCACGGTGGGCCCGACCTCCAGGGGACTGCTCAGCGGACCCAGGGCGTCCGGCAGGGTCCGCTGCCAGGTGCCGCCGCCCTCGTGGCGCAGCGTGCGGCCGTCCAGGGTGGTCGTGGCGGCCGCGCCGCCGGGCAGCGCCGCGCCCAGCAGCGCCAGCGTCAGGGCCGCGCGCCGGGCCGCCGTCACGCGCGCTCCAGGCGCAGCAGGTGCGCGGCCCGCACCGCCATGACCGCGCCACCCGCCAGCAGCGGCCAGAAGCCGCCGGTCAGGGCGCCCACCAGCAGGCCCACGGGCACCGCGACCGCCGTCGTGAACGGCACCGCGTTCAGTTTGACCCGGGCCTGCAGGGTGGCCTTGTAGGTGGGAATCACGACCGCCGCGGTCAGCAGCAGCGCCAGCAGCACGCCCGGCGTGAACACCAGCAGCGCCCCCAGCAGCGGAGCGATGCCCCCGCCGCCCCGGAAGCCGAAGAACGCGGGGTAGCAGTGCCCGGCCACGACCGCGCCCGTCACTAGGGCCGCCAGCGCCTCCCCGCCCTGCGGAACGAGCGCGCGGGCCAGCAGGGCCGCCAGCACGCCCTTGAGGATGTCACCCACCGTGACCAGCACCGCTGCGCCCCGCCCGAACTGCCGCCACGTGCCGCTCCCGCCCGGCAGGTCCCGGTCACGGATGTCCGCGCCCCGCGCCCGCGAGTACAGCACGCCACTGACCAGCGACCCCAGCAGGAACGCCGCCACCGTCACGAGCAGCGTGAGTGCGGGCGGCAGCGGGGCAGGCAGGTCAGGCATACGCCGCGCATTCTAGAGCGGCCCCGTCCCGCACGCGCCCGCTACACTGCCCGCATGCCCGGCCCGCTGACCCGCCCGGAACTGCGCCGCTACTCGCGGGCGCTTCTGGTCCCCGAATGGCTGGACGCCGGCGCGCAGGACCGCCTGAAGGCCGCGCACGTGCTCGTGGTCGGCGCCGGAGGCCTGGGCAGCCCGGTCATCGCCAGTCTGGCCGGGGCGGGCGTCGGCACCCTGACGGTTGCGGATGACGACCACGTGGACGTCAGCAACCTGCACCGCCAGACGCTGTACGCCACGCCCGACGTGGGCCGCGCCAAGGCAGAACTGGCCGCCGCGCGCGCCCAGACCATCAATCCCCACGTGCAGGTGCGGGTCGCGCCGCGCGTCACGCCAGGCACCCTGCCCGCGCTGCTGGACGGCGTGACCCTCGTCGTGGACGCCACCGACAACTTCGAGACGCGGTACCTGATCGCCGACACCTGCGCCGCGCAGGGCCGCGAATGGATCTGGGGCGCGGCCAGCGGCACCACGGGCATGGTCAGCGTGTTCGGCCCCCACGCGGGCCTGCGCGACGTGTTCCCCGACCCCGGCGACGACCTCAGCTGCGACGAGGCCGGCGTGCTCGGCCCGGTCCCCGCCCTGACCGGGCAGCTCATGGCGCTGGAGGCCCTGAAGGTCCTGGGCGGTGTGGGCGAGCCGCTGCGCGGACGCCTGTGGACGTTCGACGCTCTGAGCGGCCGCGCGCGGACCCTCACGCTGCGGGCCCCTGACCGGCCGCGCGCGGACCCGCGGTAACGGCCCGCGCTCCCCGGTGCGAGGTGGTTCCACGCCGACCGGCGGTAGGGGAGGGCTGCACCCCCGCTGGGCGCACCTCCAGCCCCTCTTGACGCCCGGCGCAGCTGTGTTACTGTGCGGCTGAGCCCACAATTCAACCGCGTTCGCCCTGTGCCGCTCGCTGTTCCCACTTCAGTCTTTGGAGGTTGCACGTATGGCCAAGAGCACCAAGCCCGCCGCGAAGAAACCCGCCCCCGCCAGGAAAGGCGCGGCGAAACCCGCCCCGAAAGCCGAGGCCGGGAAGATCGCCAAGACCCAGATCATCGACATGGTCGCCGACAAGACCAGCCTGAACAAGAAACAGGCCGGGGACGCCGTCGCCACCGTCATCGACTGCATCGTCGAGGCCCTGCGCGGCGGCAGCAGCGTCGGCATGCCCGGCCTGGGCACCCTGAGCGTCACGCAGACCGCCGCCCGCACCGGCGTCAGGCCCGGCACCAGCGAGCGCATCACCATTCCCGCCGGGAAGAAGGTGCGCTTCAAGGTCGCCACGACCCTCAAGGGCACCCTCTAACCCAGCCCTGCCCAGGCGCGGCCCCTGCCGGACGGTGGGGGCCGCGCCTGCATCGCCCACTAACCGGGCAGGCGGCGGCGCAACTGCGCCTCCTCCAGCGCCACCACTTCCCGGCGGCGCAGGGTGATGAGCCCCTGCCGGTACAGATCCCCCAGGTGGCGGCTGACGAGTTCCGGCACCGTGCCCAGCTGCGCGGCCAGCGCCGAGTTGGTCGGCAGGACGTGCGGCCCGCGCGCCAGCAGGTACCCGATCAGCCGGGCGTGCACCGGCGTGCTCAGCAGGTCCAGGCGGGCCTCGGCGCTGCGGGTCTGCGCGGCCAGCAGGGTCAGGGCCGAGTCCGCCAGACGCGGGTCACGCAGCGTCCACTGGCGCAGGGACGCGCCGGGGAGTGCCAGCAGCTGACTGCGCGGAGCGCTGCCCACGGCGTCCTCCGCGAACGTGGCCGCCTGCCCCAGGACGTCCCGGAGGCCCAGCAGGTGCCCGGCCGCGTTCACGGGGACGCTGAGGCTGCGCCCGCCTGCCTGGGGGCGCGTGAGATGCACTTCACCCTGAAGCAGGATGAACGCGGTGCTCACCGGGTCGCCGCAGTGCCACAGAAACGTCCCCCGGCGCAGGTCCACCGGCGCGGCCAGCGCCGCCAGCTGCGCCAGCGTTCCGGGCGCCGCATGACGCAGCAGCGGCGAGACTCGCAGGGCGTCCGGGAGGATCACGGGTCCGATCCTGCCACGGGCGGCGCGGCTCAGGGCGTCAGGCCGAGCGCGGTCCGGGCGTACGCCAGCGCGCCGGGCGCCTCGCGGCCCTCCACGATGGCCTGCGCGGGGCAGACGACCGCGCAGGCGCCGCAGTCGATGCACTCGTCCGGGTGAATCACGAACTGATCCCCCGCGTCGTGAATGCAGGCCATGGGGCAGACGTCCAGGCAGGCGCCGTCGCGGACGCCCGCGCAGCGGGAGGTGATCGCGTCACTCATGCCCTCAGCCTGGGGCCGCCCGGGCACGGTGCCCATGACTTTGGTCAAGGCGGGCGGGGGCTTCCTGTCATGTGCCGGGGCGGCCGCCTGACTACCGTGAGGGGATGACCTCCGGATCTTCTGCTTCAACCCGCCGCGCCGCGGCGCGCCTGCTGCTGGGCGGGCTGATGACCCTGGCCGGCGTGGGCCACCTGACGGCGCAGCGGCAGGAATTTCAGGCGCAGGTGCCCACCTGGCTGCCGGTGAACAAGGACGCCGTGGTGCTGGGGTCCGGCGTGGCCGAGATCGCGCTGGGCGCAGCGATGCTCTCCGGCGTGCAGCGCCGCAGGGTGGGGCTGGCGCTGGCGGCGTTCTTCGTGGCGATCTTCCCGGGGAACGTGTCGCAGTACGTGTCGCGGCAGAGTGCCTTCGGGCTGGACAGCGACCGCAAGCGGCTGGCGCGGCTGTTCTTCCAGCCGGTGCTGGTCGCGTGGGCGCTGTGGAGTACCGGCGCGCTGCGGCGGGACCGCCCCGCAGATTAAGGGGCGTTCACGGTCGGTGGGGGTCAATGTTCTGTGAGGAGCCGCCCCGTACGCTGACCGCATGTTGACCCGCCTGACTGCCGCGATCGCGTCTGCGACTCAGCCCGGTGGGGCGGGACTGGCCGAAGCGGTCCTGAGCATCACGGACACCCTGGTGGTGGTCCTGGACCCACAGGGGCGCGTGGTGAGGTTCAACGCGGCGGCCGAGGCGCTGTCCGGCTACAGCTTCGAGGAGCTGCGCGGGCAGGTGCTGTGGCCGTTCGTGCTGCCGGAACCCGAGGTCGAGGGCGTCGTGGCGACCTTCGAGGCGCTGACCGCCGGGGACTTCCCGAACCGCTACGAGAACCACTGGCGCACCCGTGAGGGCCACCTGCGGTACATCCTGTGGTCGAACACGGCGCTGCTGGACGCACGCGGCCGGGTGGCCCTGGTCGTGGCGACCGGCGTGGACGTCACGCGGGAACGCGACGAGCGCCGCGCCCGGCAGGAAAGCGAGGACCGGTTCCGGGTGCTGTTCGAACGGTCCGCGGACGGCGTCGTGCTGATCGACCCGAACGACCCCCAGGTGCCGTGGCGGATCGTCGACTGCAACGAGGCGTTCTGCCGCATGAACGGCTACGAACGCCACGAACTGGTCGGGCAGTCCATCGATCTGCTGCACCCGTACCCCATGATGGTCGAGGACGGCCCGGACCTGCTCGCCTGGATCCGCGAGGAGCAGCAGGTGCACGGCGAGGGCTCCCACCTGCACCGGGACGGCTCGGTGTTCCCCATCGAGAGTGCCAGCAGCCTGGTCAGCGTCGGGGGGCGCGAGATGATCCTGGGGCAGGACCGCGACATCCGCGACCGCAAGCGCACCGAGGAGCAGCTGAGGCTGCTGGCGGCCCAGCTGGCGCACGACTCGCAGCATGACGCGCTGACCGGACTGCCCAACCGCACGCTGATGCTCGACCGGCTGCAGATGGAACTGCGCCGCCTGGCCCGTGACGAGCGGGCGCTGGCGGTCATCTCGATCAACCTCGACGGGTTTCGCCGCGTGAACGACACGCTGGGTCACGCGGTGGGAGACGCCGTGCTGCGCGAAGTCGCTCAGCGTCTTCAGGAGGACGTGCGGCCCTCGGACACCGTGGCGCGCCTGGGCGGGGACGAGTTCGTGGTGCTGCTGCCCGATGTCGGCGGGCGCTCTGAGGCGGCGGGCGTGGCACGCCGCCTGCAGGGCGTGCTGGCCGCGCCGTTCCACGTGGACGGCACGCCGGTGACCGTGCGGTGCAGCATGGGCGTGGCGGTCAGCCCGCCGGACAGCAGCCTCCCGGCGAACCTGCTGCGGCAGGCGGATCTGGCCATGACCCAGGCCAAGCGGGAAGGCAAGAACAGCGTGCAGTTCTTCCGGAAGTCCATGGACGCCGCGGTGCACGGCCAGCTGCACCTGGAAAACCGGCTGCGGCACGCACTGCAGGACGGGGGTCTGCACCTGCACTACCAGCCGCAGGTGGACACCGCGACGGGCGCTCTGCTGGGCTTCGAGGCGCTGGTGCGCTGGACGGATCAGCAGCTGGGTCTGGTGTCCCCGGCGCGGTTCGTGCCGCTGGCGGAGGAGGCCGGGCTGATCGGCGACCTGGGGGCCTGGGTGCTGGACGAAGCGTGCCGTCAGGCGGCCGCGTGGAGCCTGCGGGTGCCGGTCGCGGTGAACGTCTCGGCGCTGGAGGTCGCGCAGGAGGACTTCACGCAGCGCGTTCACGACACGCTGCGCCGTCACGGCCTGGACGGCGGTCAGCTGAAACTGGAGATCACCGAGCGCCTGACGGTGCAGGACCTGCAGCGGGCGGCGCGGCAGCTGGCGCAGGTGCAGGCGCTGGGCGTGCAGCTGTCGCTGGATGACTTCGGGACGGGGCAGTCGTCGGTCAGTACGCTGCTGCAGCTGCCGCTGAACGAACTGAAACTGGACCGCTCACTGATCACGGGCATCGCGGAGTCCCCCATCGAGCAGCGGGTGGTGGGCGCCCTGATCGGCCTGGGCCGCAGTCTCAACCTGACCGTGATCGTCGAGGGCGTGGAGACCCCCGAGCAGATGCAGGCGCTGCGGAACCTGGGGTGCGGCGCCGTGCAGGGGTACCTGACGGGACGCCCGGGCCCGGCGAGCATGTGGACCCCGCACCTGACGGCCGGGGCGCCGCTCGACGTCGCGGCGGCCGGACTGGGCGGCGAGGGCGGCGCCCTGCTGAACTGACCCGTCCGGGCAGACCGGGCGCCGCGTCAGTGGGCGGGCCAGTCGGGCGTGGCCCACTGGTCCAGCTGACCGCCGGGCCGCAGGCGATGGACGCGCAGACTGACCGGGCCGCGCAGCAGGTCCTCAAGCTCCAGGCGGTCGAGGTCGCACGCGAGATTCAGCTGCGCCTGGATGACGCCCCCGCGCGCGATCAGCAGGGTGCCGCTGGGCCAGCGGGTCACGGCGTCCCGCAGCGCGCGGGCATCGCGCTGAGCGGAGGGGCGCAGGTGCAGCAGGTGCGCGGCGCGGCGCACGCTGACGCCCAGCAGGTCGCGGTCCGGCTGCCAGGGGTGTGCGTCGGCTCGCCGTCCGGGGGCGCGGAAGGTCAGGTGGGCGCCCAGCAGGCGGGCCGCGTCGCGCAGCGTGGCGCGCAGCACGTCGTCGGGGGTGCGGGCATGCAGGTGGGCCAGCCGCGCGTCCAGCCGGGCCAGGGCCGCGGTGGGTAGCGTCTGGGCGTACTGCGGCGGGTGGAACGCGACGGTCACGTGGGGCGTGGTCGGGCCGGTGGCGCGCGGGTCAGGGTCGCGGGGCGGGGGGTCCGTCATGGGGTCTCCCGGTGGGTGAGTGGGTGCGCCTCATCCTGACACGGACCGGGGCGGGCGGCATGAAGATCCGGGGGCATGCGGGGTTCTGGCGCTGCTTGCTACGCTGGGGGGTATGACTGACGCTCCCACTGACGCAGACGTGCGCGCGAAACTCACGGCGCTCGTTCCGGCCCTGCGGCACTTTCACTCGGCGTTGCTGGACGTCGCCAAGGGCGAGTACGAGTTCATGAACGGCCCCGTGAAGGGTCCGTTCGAGCTGTACTCGCTGGTGATGAACCACCCGCAGTTCCAGTGGCTGCGGCCCCTGTCGGGCCTGATGGCCACCCTGGACGAGGTGCTGGACGCCAGGGACACCACCCTGACCGAACGGAACCTGACGGACGTGCGTCAGGCGCTGGGGCTGCTGTTCGCCGAGACCGACACCCGCTTCGCGGAGTTCCGCGGCGGGTACAACCGCGCGAAGGGCGACGCCCGCGTGCGCGAGACCGAATCGAAGTGGCGCGAACTGCTGGGGGGCATCCAGGCGTAAGCCGGGTTATGTCAGGGATTCCGTCTGTTTCGTTCCACCACCGGGACCGCTCCGGTGGTTTCACTCCACGCCCGGCATCCGCCCTGCTCCTTCTTGCATCCACGCGGGTGAACCGGGCTGACCAGCCCGGTTCACCGGAGTCGGCATGAGCGTGAAGATCATCGTGGGCCTGGGCAATCCGGGCGCGCAGTACGCACAGACGCGGCACAACGTGGGCTGGCTGGTGCTGGACGAACTGGCCCGCCGCGCCGGGGCGTCCTGGCGCAAGGAGGGCAGGGACGCCGAGGTCGCCGAGGTCCGTCTGGGCTCTGGGGTGGGCGCGAAGGTGCTGCTGGTGCGGCCCCTGACGTTCATGAACGCGTCCGGGAAGGCGGTGGCGCCGCTGATGTCGTTCTACAAGCTGGGCGGCGAGTCGCTGCTGGTGCTGCAGGACGACCTGGACAGTCCGTTCGGGCTGCTGCGCGTGCGGATGGGCGGGCGGCACGGTGGGCAGAACGGCGTGCGGGACATCATCCGGCTGCTGGGGCACGAGGCCTTCGCGCGGGTGAAGGTCGGGATCTCGCGCCCACCGGCGGGCTGGGAGGTGCCGGACTGGGTGCTGAGCCGCTGGCGTGACGAGGAGAAGGCCGATCTGGCGGAACTCGTGCGCCTGGCGGCGAACGCCGCCGAGGTCTGGGCTACGTCCGGGCTGGCGGAGGCGCAGGGGCAGTTCAACGGAACGGACCTGCGCCCGAAACCGCCCGCCCCGGCTAAACCTCCGAAACCTGCCGCGGACGGAGAGGCCGTCCCGGTTGGGCGAACCCCGCAGGACAATCCTTTAACGTCGGCGCATACTGGCGGGCGTGTCGAAAAAACAGAAGAAGGCTGACGCGGCCCCCGCCCCGTCCACCGTGACGGACCTGCGCCTGGACCTCCTGATGCGCCTGTCGGACCTGCCGGGCGTCCCCGGGCAGGAGGACGCCGTGCGCGACCTCGTGCTGGCCGAACTGGACGGCCTGGTCGACGAGGTCCGCGTGGACGCCCTGGGGAACGTCATCGCCCGCCGCGCGCCCCGCGTGAAGAAGGGCGAGGTGGCCGAGCGCGTGATGATCAGCGCGCACATGGACGAGATCGGCTTCCTGGTGCGCTTCATCGACGACCGCGGGTACCTGCGCGTGCAGGCGCTGGGCGGGTTCGATACCCGCAATCTCTTCGCGCGGAACGTCACGGTCCACGCGCGCGGCGGGGCGCTGCCGGGCATCATGACGCCCGGCGGGAAACCCGTGCACATCGCGACTCCCGAGGAACGCAAGAAGATCCCCGAGGTGAAGGAGTTCATCATCGACCTGGGCCTGAATGCCGAGGAGGTCCGCGCGCAGGTGCGCATCGGCGACATGGTCACCCTGGACCAGACGGCCCGGCAGGTCGGGCGGCTGGTGTGCGGCAAGGCCATGGACGACCGCGCCAGCGTGTTCCTGCTCCTGGAGACCCTGCGCGCCCTACGGGACGCCCCGCCCCGGCACGAACTGATCGCCGTGTTCAGCACCCAGGAGGAGGTCGGCCTGCGCGGCGCGATCACCGCCGCGTACGGCGTGCAACCCACCGTCGGCATCGGACTGGACGTCACCCTGGCCGTCGATACGCCCGGCGTCGGCCCGGATGAGGCCGTGACCACCATGGGGCAGGGCATCGGCATCAAGGTGTTCGACTCCAGCATGATCTCGCACCGCCCGCTGGTCGATCAGTTCTGGGATCTGGCGCAGGAGCGCGGCATTCCCGCGCAGCTGGAGGTCCTGGCGCTCGGTGGCACGGACGGCGCGGCCATCCAGCGCAGCCGCGAGGGCGTACCCACCCTGACCCTCAGCCTCCCCACCCGCTACATCCACACCATCGTGGAAGCCGTGCACGTGGACGACCTGCGCGCCGGCGTGAACCTGCTGGTCGCCTACCTGCGCTGAACTGCCCCTGACCCTGTTGCGTCAGGGTTCACCCAACGCCGCCCCCTGGCAACCGGGGGGCGGCGCGGGTCGTAATGGGGGCGTATGGAACTCCTGTCCGGTCTGCTGTCGTCGCTGGGTCTGTCGGGTGCGGCGGGCCTGAACGCGTTCATTCCGCTGCTGCTGGTGGGGCTGCTGTCCCGCGCGGACATCATTCAGCTGAACGCGCCGTTCGACCTGCTGGCGAACCCGTGGGTGCTGCTGGGCGTGGCGGTGGTCGGCGCGCTGGATTTCGTGGGGGACAAGATTCCGGGGGTGGATCACGTGCTGCACGTGGCGGGTGGGGTGGTGAACGCGGCGGCGGGCGCGGTGCTGTTCGCGGCGCAGTCGGGCGTGGCGGACGTGCCTCCGGCGCTGAGCATGGCGCTGGGTCTGATCGTGGCGGGGGGGGTGCAGGCGACCCGCACGGCGGTGCGGCCGGTGGCGACGGCCACGACGGCGGGGCTGGGGAACCCGGTGGTCAGTTCGGTGGAGGACGGCACGAGTCTGCTGCTCAGTGCGCTGGCGGTGTTCGCGCCTCTGCTGGCCGCCCTGCTGCTGGTCGTGATCGTGGTCGGTGTGTACCGTTTCTGGTCGGCGCGACGTTCCCGGCGGCTGATCTAGCGGCGCGGCGGGTGGGGGAGGGGAGAGGCGAGCGGGTGGCCTCTCCTCTCTGCGTTGTGGGGGGGCGCGTGCGGGTTGTGTGCGGTTTGCGGTGCACGCTGCACAGATTCGTACCGGGCTGGTACCCCTGCCCGCAGATTCACTGCGGTTTGTCCTTGGGAATCTAGCCAAATGTTCGAATAAATTTTGACATTCTGCACTCATCTTCCTAAGCTGGGGGCATGCAGGGATGCGGTCACTGCAAATTGCGCGGCAAAAAGGAGACGCCATGAAACTGGTCACGGCTGTCATCAGGCCCGAACGGGTCCAGCAGGTCAAGGAAGCCCTCTTCCAGGCGGGCATCAGCGGCATCACCCTCGGACGCGTCAGCGGGCACGGGGGCGAGCAGGAAATCGTGGAGCACTACCGCGGCACCCGCGTGATGGTCGAGTTCCGCGACAAGGTCGAGGTCCGCATGGCCGTCAGCGAACCCTTCGTGCAGGCTGCCATCGACGCCATCTGCCACGGCGCCCGCACCGGCGAGGTCGGCGACGGCAAGATCTTCGTCCAGCCGCTCGAACAGGTCGTGCGGATCCGCACCGGCGAGCGCGACAACGCCGCCCTGACCCCCGTCACCGAGACCCGCCTCACCCCCACAGGAGTGAACCCATGACCCACCTCCGCAAGACCCTTCCGCTGGCCCTGATGCTGGGCGGCGCGGCCCTCGCGCAGACCGAGGCGCCCAAACTCGACACCGGCGACACCGCCTGGATGATCGTCGCCTCCGCGCTGGTCCTCCTCATGACCCCCGGCCTCGCCTTCTTCTACGGCGGCCTGAGCCGCACCCAGAGCGTCCTGAACACCATGATGATGAGCGTCGTGTGCATCGGGCTGGTCGGCGTGCTGTGGCTGCTCGGTGGGTACTCCATCGCGTTCGCGCCCGGCGGGAACGCCTTCTTCAGCGGCCTGAGCAACTTCGGCTTTGGCGGCCTGGCCGGGCAGCTGACCGGGACCATCCCCAGCTACATCTTCGCGGCCTTCCAGGCGATGTTCGCGATCATCGCCGTCGCCCTGATCAGCGGTGCGGTCATCGAGCGCATGCGCTTCGGGGCCTTCGTGCTGTTCGGCGGTCTCTGGAGCCTGCTGATCTACGCCCCGCTGGCCCACTGGGTCTGGAACGCGGACGGCTGGCTGTTCAAGATGGGCGCGCTGGACTTCGCGGGCGGCACCGTCATCCACATCGCCGCCGGAGTCAGCGGACTGGTCGCCGCGTCCGTGCTGGGCGCCCGCATCGGCTTCCCCAAGACCGCGCACGTCCCCCACAACGTCCCCTTCGTGCTGCTAGGCGCGGGCCTGCTGTGGTTCGGCTGGATGGGCTTCAACGCGGGCAGCGCCCTGGCCGCCAACCAGACCGCCGCGCTGGCCTTCATGACCACCCTGATCGCCCCCGCCGCCGCGATGCTCACCTGGCTGGGCCTGGAAAGTGTGCGCACTGGCAAACCCACCGCCGTGGGCGCGGCCACCGGACTGGTCGTCGGTCTGGTCGCCATCACCCCCGCCTGCGCCTTCGTCTCCCCGCTGGCCTCGGTGCTGGTCGGCGTGCTGGGCGCCGCCGCGAGCTTCGCTGCCGTGCAGCTCAAGACCCGCATGAAGGCCGACGACGCGCTGGACGTCTTCGCCTGCCATGGCGTCGCCGGGATCGTCGGCGCGCTGCTGACCGGCGCGCTGGCCTGGACGACCGGAGCGGGCAAACCCGTCGGCGAGCAGATGGTCATCCAGATCATCGGAGTGGCCGCCGCCGTCGCCTGGACCGGGCTGGGCTCGTTCATCCTGCTGAAACTGGTCGGGCTGGTCATGCCGCTGCGCGTTCCCGTCAGCCAGGAGATCGCCGGGATCGACGTCAGCGCCCACAGCGAGCAGGGCTACTCCGACAGCGAGACCGGCCTGGGTGCCCCCGTCTTCGTCGGCGGCGACTGAAGTCCCCCTGCGTCACCTCTTCTGCTCCTTCCTCTGACCTCCACGGGGCCTGACCCGGCCTGAGTCCAAACAAGACCCTCCACGTCCGCTGGCCCCCGACCGCATCCCCGGGGGCCAGCACTTTGTCTACCCCAGAAAGGCCAGATGACGTCTGGATAGATGACAATCTGCGCACCAACCCCGTGATTCCTGCACGGGTAGATCTTCATGTTGGACAAATCTGCACTTTGGCCTTGACGGCCCGGTACCCTCGGGGCATGAAACTGGTCACGGCCGTCGTCCGGCCCGAACGGGTCCAGCAGGTCAAGGAAGCCCTCTTTCAGGCGGGCATCAGCGGCATCACCCTCTCGCGCGTCAGCGGGCACGGCGGCGAACAGTCCGTCGTGGAGCACTACCGCGGCACCCGCGTCATGGTGGAATTCCACGACAAGGTCGAGTTCCGCATGGTCGTCAGCGAACCCTTCGTGCAGGCCGCCATCGACGCCATCTGCAAGGGCGCGCGGACCGGCGAGGTCGGCGACGGCAAGATCTTCGTGCAGGCCATGGAACGCGTGATCCGCATCCGGACCGGCGAGGAGGACACGGCCGCCCTGACGCCCGTCACCGAGACCAAACTCAGCCCGGACCAGCCCTGATGCGCCGCACGTGGCCCCTCCTGACTCTGCTGGGCGGCAACGCCGCCGCGCAGACCCCCACCTTCAGCGGCGCCGACACGGCCTTCATCCTGCTGTGCTCGGCCCTAGTCCTGCTGATGACCCCCGGCCTCGCCATCTTCTACGGCGGCCTGGTCCGCGCGGGCAGCGTCCTGAACACCATGATGATGAGCTTCGCCGCGCTGGGCATCGCCAGCGTTGCCTGGGTCGCCGTCGGCTACACCCTGGCCTTCGGCCCCGGCGGGAACGCCCTAATCGGCGGCCTGAGCCACGCGGGCCTGGGGAACATGGCCGGTGAACTGACCGGCACCATCCCCACCCCGCTGTTCGCGGTCTTCCAGATCCTCTTCGCGGTCATCACCCTGGCGGTCGTCAGCGGCAGCGTCGTCGAGCGCATGCGCTTCCCGGCGTTCGTGCTGTTCGGAACGCTGTGGGTGCTGCTGATCTACGCCCCGCTGGCCCACTGGGTCTGGAGCAGTGACGGCTGGCTGTTCAAGCTGGGCCTGCTGGACTTCGCGGGCGGCACCGTCGTCGAGGTCGCGTCCGGCGTCAGCGGTCTCGTCGCCGCGCTGGTCCTCGGGCCGCGCCTGGGCTTCCCGCGCATGGTCAGTGTGCCGCACAACGTCCCGCTGGTGCTGCTGGGCACCGGCCTGCTGTGGTTCGGCTGGCTGGGCTTCAACGCGGGCAGCGCCCTGGCCGCCGGGCAGACCGCCGCGTACGCCCTGCTGAACACCAACACCGCCGCCGCCGCCGCGCTGCTCGTGTGGCTGCTGTGGGACCAGCTGCGCGGCGGGAAACCCACCGCCATCGGCGCCGCGACCGGCGCGGTCGTCGGGCTGGTCGCCATCACGCCCGCCTGCGGCTTCGTCACGCCCGGCGGCGCGCTGCTGATCGGCGCGGTCGCCAGCACCGTCTCGTGGTTCCTGGTCGCCAACAAGCACCGCCTGCTGCCCGACGACGCGCTGGACGTCTTCGCCTGCCACGGCACCGCCGGGATCGTGGGCACGCTCCTGACCGGCGTGCTCGCCAGCCCGGCCATCAACCCCGCCGGGACGGGCCTGCTCGCCGGGAACCCCGCGCAGGTCGGCAAGCAGCTGATCGGCGTGCTGGCCGCCGCGGCCCTGGCGGGCGCCGGCACCTTCGTCCTGCTGAAACTCACGGCGCTCATCACCCCGCTGCGCCTGACCCAGCAGCAGGAGGTGCGCGGGGTGGACCTCAGCGAACACCAGGAAGAGGGGTACCAGGAAGCGCAGAGCCCGCTGGCCGCCCCGGTGTTCGTCGGGAACGACTGACCGCAGACCTCGGGGGCCATGAGGATGAGCCCCACGGCCCCCGAGCTGAACACCGCTGTGAAATCCCGCGCACTTGCCTCCCGGTCCCTACGCTGGGGGGTTTGCGTTGTCAAGCGAAGGGACGCTTGCCCTGCCTGAACGATAAAGGCGGTGTGTTAGGATGCTCGGCGAGTCTGACATCACCATTACCAGGGTCGGGCCACCGAAAAACTCACCGCACCCCCGCCACACCCCATGACGTTCATGGGGCGCTTGACCGGGGTGCTTGAGTCACGAAGGGAAAGGAGGAGTGAGTTTTGGACGTCTCAAGTCGAGTCTTAAGTGAACTGGCCAGCCGCGAGGCGGCGCTGGACGCGCAGATCGAAACGGCCCGCGCGCAGGCGCAGGAAACGATCGACGCTGCCCAGGCGCAGGCCGCGAGCATCCTCCGCGACGCGCAGAACCGCGTGAAAGCCATGCAGGCCCAGCAGGACCAGCAGCTGTCACGCGACGTGCAGCAGGTCCGCGAGGATGCCAGCGTCTCGGCCCAGACGCAGGCCCAGACGATCCGCGCCCGCGCCCAGGCGAAACTGGATGAGGCCGTGGACACCATCATGAGGGCGGTGCTCCCGTGATCAACCCCATGCAGCAGGTCGTGATCGCCACGCGCAAACGCGACAGTGAAGCGGTCATTACGGCGCTGCAGGACGCGGGGGTGCTGCACCTCAAGCCCATCACGGGCGGCCCGCTGAGCACCGGCAGCCTCGCCGGCGCCGACGCCCAGAGCCGCCGCGAGGACGAGCGTCTGCTCGCCCGCGCGGAAAGCACCCTCGCGGAACTCGGCAGTTACCGACCCGCGCCCGTCTCCCTTCCCGCTGCGGACAGCTGGGCCGACCTGATCGAACAGGCCGCGCAGCCCACCGCCGCCCTGGCCCGTCAACGTCAGGACCTCCAGGCCGACCTGGACGCCGAGAGCGCCTACGGCGACGCCGTGCGCGCCCTGGGCCGCATGGCCGGCACCCTGGACCGCAGCCAGCGCGTGGCCCTGCTGCCCTTCGTGCTGCAGCCCGCCGACAACCTCGGCGAACTGGACGCCGCGCTGAAGGCCGAACTGGCCGACCGCTACGTCCTGGCCACCGAGACCGTTGGGCAGAACCGCGTCGGACTGATCGCTACCCGCCGCAGCGAACGCGACGTCGCGCGCGCCGCGCTGGGCAAGGTCCGTCTGGGCGAACTGCGCCTGCCGGGCCGCTTCGACGGCATGCCGCTGAGTGAAGCCGCTGCCGAGATGGACCGCGTAGCCCGCGCCGGCAGCGCCGGACTCGGGCAGCTGAACAGCGAACGCGACCGCCTGGCCCAGGCGCACGCTCCCGCGCTGTACGCCATCCGCGACGCCCTGAAAGACCGCGTGGCCGTCCATGACGTCCGGGCGGTGTCGGCACGCGGCAAGTACAGCCTCGCGCTGCAGGGCTACGTGCCCGAGGACCGGATCGCGGCCCTCAAGAGCGCCCTGGACCGCTTCGGCAGCGCCGTGAACTACGAACTTCACGCTGCCGACGACCACCACGACCACCTCGTGCCGGTCGAACTGAAGAACAACGGGTACGTCAAGCCCTTCCAGACCGTGATGGGCCTCATGACGCCGCCCAAGTACGGCACCTTCGACCCCACCTGGGTCGTGGCGCTGTTCTTCCCGCTGTTCTTCGGGATCATCATGGCCGACATCGGCTACGGCCTGCTGTTCCTGTGGTTCGGCATGTGGCTGCTCGGCAAGGCCAAACGCAACGAGGGCTGGGATCTCAGCTTCTTCGGCGCGTACGTGCCCCCCGCGACCCTGCGCGACCTGGGCTTCGTGACGAACGTCATGGCCGCCTGGACCATCCTGTGGGGCGTCCTGACCGGCGAGTTCTTCGGGACCTTCCTGGAGCACCTGCACGTCTTCTACATCAACCCGGAGCTGCTGAACAGCCTCTGGAGCTGGACCGGCGTCCGCTACCCGATCGAGGAAGGCGTCAAGCACTACGGCCTGATCCCGATCGTCTTCCCGCGCCTGGAAACCGGGTACTTCAGCAACGTCGCGCTGGTCTTCGCGCTGTGCTTCGGCATCCTGCAGGTTCTGTGGGGCTGGGCCATCCGCGTGCAGCAGGGCGTCAAGCACAAGGACCCCGTCCACACCTGGGAAGGCATCGCGCTGTTCGGCGGCGTCGGGGCCCTGATCCTGATGGCCTTCGCCACCAAGGCGGGCAAGGACTTCAGCGCCTTCACGAACTTCAGCGACCCCCGCGTGCTGCTCATGTACGTCGGATTCGCCGCGTTCGTGGTCGGCTGGCTGCGCGTCATCAAGCACTATCCGCTGCTGCCCATCGAACTGCTCTCTCAGGGCGGCGCGGTCGTCAGCTACGCCCGTATCTTCGCCGTGGGCCTCGTCTCCGCGATTCTCGCCAAGCTCTGCACCGACCTCGGCTGGAGTCTGTACGAGAACATCGGGTTCCTCGGCATCATCATCGGCATCCTGCTGGGCGTGGTCCTGCACTTCCTGGTGCTGGCACTGACCCTGATCGGCCACGTGCTGCAGCCGCTGCGTCTTCACATGGTGGAGTTCCTCAACCCCACCGGATTCAACGCCGACTCCAGCCCCCGCTACAACCCCCTTCGCCGCCTCAGCCCCGCCCAGGGGCAGGTTAAATAACCCAGGAGTGTTCACCATGACCAAGTACAACAAGATCGTCCTCGCCTCCCTCGCCTTCGCCCTCGTCAGCACCGGCCTCGCCGCTGAAGCCGGCGCCGCCAACAACGACGGTCTGTACCAGGGTCTGCGCGCCGTCGGCGCCGGCCTGGCCCTGGGCCTCGGCGCCATCGGCACCGGCATCGCCCAGGCCCGCATCGGCTCCAGCCTGGTCGGCGCCGTCGCCGAGGACCCCAGCAAGGCCGGCAGCCTGCTGCTGTACTTCCTGCTGCCCGAAACCCTCGTGATCTTCGGCTTCCTCGCGCTGTTCATCCTGAACTGATATGGCGCTCGACAAGCTCCTCGAGAACGAAGCCCAACAGGACATCGAGCGCATCCGCGCCGAAGCCCAGGGCCGCGCCGAGCAGATCGTCGCCCAGGCCCACGAACAGGCCCAGGCCCTGATCGACTCCCGCACCCGCCAGCTGGAAGGCGCGCGTCAGGCCGAACTGGTCCGCGCCCGCAGCGCCGCTGACCTCGACAGCAGCGCCCAGCGTCTCGCCGCCGCCGACAGCCTCCAGTCGCAGGCGTTCACGGTCTCCGAGCAGTACCTGCACGCCGTGACCACCACCGCCGAGTACCCCATGATCGTCGCCAAGCTCCTGCAGGAAGCCCTGCAGGTGCTGCCCGACGCCGAAGCGGTCGAGGCGGCCCCCGCCGAGCACGACGCCGTCCGTCAGGCCCTGGCCCAGCTGGGCCGCCACCTCGACGTGCGCGCCAACGAGCAGATCAAGACCGGCGTGCGCCTGGTCGGCAAGGGCGGCAAGGCCAGCATTCAGAACACGCTCGTGGGTCGACTGAACCGCGTGCGCGGCGACCTCGCCCCGCAGATCAGCCGACTGCTGGCCGAGTAAGGACCGACATGCCCGACGACTACGCTTACATCAACACGCGCGTCCGCATCATGCGGACCAAACTGCTCGACGGACGCTCGCTTGACTCGGCGCTCGCCGCGGGCAGCTACCAGGAGTTCCTGCGGGTCCTGACCGAAACGGACCTCGCCGCGAACCTGCGCGACACCACCACCGAGCAGGCGGGCCTCGCCGAACTGGACCAGGCCTTGAGCCGCAACCTGTTCGACACCGCCCGCAAGGTCCTGAGCTTCGCCGACGGCGACGCCAAACGCGAAATCCAGGCCCTGCTCATGAAATGGGACCTCGTGAACCTCAAGACCGTCGCCCGTGGCATTATCACCGGCCGCGGCACCGACGCGATCCTGGCGAACCTGATCCCCGGCGGCACCCTGAAACCCGCCGCGCTGCAGGCCGCCGCACAGAGCACCGACCTGTCCGGCGCGGCGGCCGCCATCGCCCTGAGCGGCCACCCGCTGGCCGCCGCGATGCGCGCCGCCGTCCAGGCCTACGCCAGCAGCAACCGCATGCTGGACCTGGAAGTCGCGCTCGACCAGGGCTACTACCGTCACGCGCTGAGCGTGGCCCGCAACACCAGCCTGCGCCGCTACCTCAGCCGCGAGATCGACATCACCAACGCCCTGATCGCCCGCGCAGGCGCCGGACAGCCCCTGGACTCCAGTCTGTTCGTCGCCGGCGGCAAGCTCGACGCGGCCGGATACGCCCGCCTGAGCGGCGGCGACGCCGGCGGCCTGAGTGACGTCAGCGCGATCCTCGACGCCCCCGGCCTCGAAGACGCCGAGGTCGCCGCCCGCACCGCCCTGGACACCGCCACCCGCAACGTCGCGGCCGGTGACCCGGAAGGTGTCGGCGTGATCCTGGACTTCCTGCGCCGCAAGGAAATCGAGATCGCCAAACTCCGCCTGATCGGGCGTGGCAAGTTCTACGACCTGCCCACCGACCAGATCCGCCGCGAGGTGCAGGCATGACCCAGCCCAACACGCAACGCGTCGCGGTGCTGAGTGACGCCGAGACCGCCACCGGCTACCGCCTCGCCGGAGCCGCCGTGATCGAGGCCACCCCCGACACGGCCCTCGCCACCCTGGAACGCCTGATCACCGAAGGTCAGTACGGCCTCGTCGCCGTCGACACCGGCCTGATCCCGGACCCGGCCACCGCCACCGCCCGCGTCATGCGCGGCCGGGACCTGCCGATCCTGCTGCCCATCCCCAGCCTGCGCGACGCGTTCAACCCGGACACCGTCGACGCGAAGGCCTACATGGGCAAACTGGTGCGCGACACCATCGGCTTCGATATCAAACTGTAAGGAGTTGATGGTCGGGAGCAGCTGGATGATGGTACACAGGACTTTCAGGGACTGAACGCTTGACCCGTCAACCATCCACTTTCCACCATCAACCTCTCCGAAGGAGAACGTAATGACGCAGAACAAGAGCGGCGTCGTGAAGAGCATCGCCGGACCCGCCGTCATCGCGGACGGGATGTACGGCGCGAAAATGTACGACATCGTCCGCGTGGGCGATGAACGCCTCGTGGGCGAGATCATCCGACTGGACGGCAACACCGCCTTCGTCCAGGTATACGAGGACACCAGCGGCCTGACCGTCGGTGAACCCGTCGTGACCACCAACCTCCCCCTGAGCGTCGAACTGGGGCCCGGCATGCTCAACGGCATCTACGACGGCATCCAGCGCCCCCTGGGCAAGATCCGCGAGGCCAGCGGCGACTTCATCGCGCGCGGCATCGAGGTCTCCTCCCTGGACCGCACCCAGCTGTGGGACTTCACGCCCAGCGTGCAGGTCGGCGACACCATCGGCGGCAGCGCCATCCTGGGGACCGTGCCCGAGTTCAGCTTCACGCACAAGGTCCTGACGCCCCCCGACAAGGGTGGCAAGATCGCGTGGATCGCCCCGGCCGGTCAGTACAACATCGACCAGACCATCGCCAAACTGGAAGACGGCACCGAGCTGCGCATGGCCCACTACTGGCCCGTGCGCGCCCCGCGCCCCGTCACCAAGAAACTCGACCCCAGCCTGCCGTTCCTCACGGGCATGCGCATCCTGGACGTCCTGTTCCCCCTGGTCATGGGTGGCGCCGCCGCCATCCCCGGCCCCTTCGGTTCCGGCAAGACCGTGACCCAGCAGTCCGTGGCGAAGTACGGCAACGCCGACATCGTCGTGTACGTCGGCTGCGGTGAACGCGGCAACGAGATGACCGACGTGCTCGTGGAATTCCCCGAACTGGAAGACCCCAAGACCGGCGGGCCCCTGATGCACCGCACCATCCTGATCGCCAACACGTCCAACATGCCCGTGGCCGCCCGCGAAGCGAGCGTCTACACCGGCATCACGCTGGCCGAGTACTTCCGCGACCAGGGCTACAGCGTCTCCCTGATGGCCGACAGCACCAGCCGCTGGGCCGAGGCCCTTCGTGAAATCTCTTCCCGCCTGGAAGAGATGCCCGCCGAAGAAGGCTACCCGCCCTACCTGGGCGCCAAGCTGGCCGCGTTCTACGAGCGCGCCGGGGCCGTCAAGACCCTCGCCGGTGAAGACGGCGCGGTGTCCGTGATCGGCGCCGTCAGCCCCGCGGGCGGCGACATGTCCGAGCCCGTCACGCAGGCCACCCTGCGCATCACCGGCGCCTTCTGGCGTCTGGACGCCGGCCTCGCCCGCCGCCGCCACTTCCCCGCGATCAACTGGAACGGCTCCTACAGCCTGTTCACCCCGATCCTGGACTCCTGGTACCGCGCCAACGTCGGCGAGGACTTCCCGGAACTGCGCCAGCGCATCGGCACGATCCTCCAGGAAGAGGCCGCGCTGCAGGAAGTCGTGCAGCTCGTCGGCCCCGACGCCCTGCAGGACAACGAGCGCCTGATCATCGAGACCGGCCGCATGCTCCGCCAGGACTTCCTGCAGCAGAACGGCTTCGACCCCGTCGACGCCAGCGCCAGCATGCCCAAGAACTACGGTCTGATGCGCATGTTCCTGAAGTTCTACGACCAGGCCGACGTGGCCCTCAAGAACGGCAGCACCATCGACGACATCATCCAGAGCCCCATCATCGAGCGACTCGCCCGCGCCCGCTACACGCCCGAAGGTGACTTCGCCGCGTACACCGACAGCGTCCTCGGCGAGCTCGACAGCAGCTTCAAGGCGGTGAAAGCGTGACCCTCCTCCAGAAGGAATACAACGACGTCGCGTACATCTCCGGCCCTCTGCTGTTCGTGAATGCCGCCAGCGACCTCGCGTACGGCGCCATCGTGAACATCAAGGACGCGAGCGGTAAGCTCCGCGGCGGTCAGGTCATCTCCGTGACCGACCAGAACGCCGTCATTCAGGTGTTCGAAGAGACCCGCGGTCTGGACCTCGCGACCGCCAGCGTCAGCCTCGTCGAAGACGTGGCCCGCCTGGGCGTCAGCAAGGAAATGATCGGCCGCCGCTTCGACGGCTTGGGCCGCCCCATCGACGGGCTGCCCGCCGTGGTCGCCGAGAAGCGCCTGAGCATCAACGGCCAGCCCATGAACCCCGCCGCGCGCGCCAAGCCCGAGGAGTTCATCCAGACCGGCATCAGCACCATCGATGTGCAGACCAGCCTGATCCGCGGCCAGAAGCTGCCGATCTTCAGCGGCTCGGGCCTCCCGCACAACGAACTCGCTGCGCAGATCGCCCGCCAGGCCAAGGTGCCCGGCCACGAGGGTGACTTCGCCGTGGTGTTCGCCGCGATGGGCCTGACCCAGCGCGAAGTCAGCTTCTTCACGCAGGAATTCGAACGCACCGGCGCTCTGGCCCGCAGCGTGCTGTTCCTGAACAAGGCCGACGACCCCGCGGTCGAGCGTCTGCTGACCCCCCGCATGGCCCTGACCACCGCCGAGTACCTGGCCTTCGAGCACGGCTACCACGTGCTGGTGATCCTGACCGACCTGACGAACTACTGCGAGGCCCTCCGTGAAATCGGCGGCGCGCGCGAGGAGATCCCCGGTCGCCGCGGCTTCCCCGGCTACATGTACACCGACCTCGCCTCGCTGTACGAGCGTGCGGGCGTCGTGGACGGCAAGCCCGGCTCGGTCACCCAGGTGCCGATCCTGTCGATGCCCGACGACGACATCACCCACCCCATCCCCGACCTGACCGGCTACATCACCGAAGGTCAGATCGTGGTCGACCGCACCCTGAACTCCAAGGGCGTGTTCCCCCCGATCAACCCCCTGCCTTCGCTGTCCCGCCTGCAGGGCAACGGCATCGGCAAGGGCAAGACCCGCGCCGACCACAAGAACATCAGCGACCAGCTGTTCGCCGCGTACGCCAACGGCCTGGACCTGCGCAAACTGGTGGCCATCACCGGTGAAGACGCGCTGACCGAAACCGACAAGCTGTACCTGAAGTTCGCCAACGACTTCGAGACGTACTTCATCGGCCAGGGCGACCAGGACCGCAGCATCGAGGACAGCCTGACCGTCGCGTGGGGCATCCTGAGCAAACTCCCCCAGAGCCAGCTGACCCGCATCGGCAAGGACTCCATCGACAAGTACTACGGCACGAAGATGGACGAGATGTGGAAGGGCAGCCGCTCCACCAAGTAACCCCCTGAGGGGCTGAAGGGTGACCCCGCCGCTAGTCGGCGCGCCCTTCAACCCCCGACCATGAACGCCAGAACGTCAGGAGGTGAACACACATGGCAGAACAGATCAGCCCCACCCGCAGCGCCCTGCTGGCCAGCAAGGCCAGCCTGAAGACCGCCTCCGGCGGCGCGGACCTCCTCAAGCGCAAGCGTGACGCCCTCATCGGCGAATTCTTCGCGCTCGTCAAGGACGCGCTCGCTGCGCGCGAGCAGCTCAGCGGCGTCAGCAAGGGCGCGTACACCAGCCTCTTCAGCGCGAAAGCCTGGGACAGCCCCGAAGCCGTCGAGAGCCTCTCGCTGGCCGGCAGCGGCGACTACCAGATCGACATGCAGATCGACAACCTGTACGGCGTGAAGGTCCCGCGCATCAGCGTGCCCGAACGCGCCGCGCAGGCGAACTTCAGTCCGATCAACGTCGGCGCGCGCACCATCCAGGCCGCCACCGACTTCGGCGGCGTCCTCGAGGCGATCGTCAAGGTCGCCGCGACCGAGACGAAACTGCGCCGCATCGGCGAGGAAATCAAGAAGACCAGCCGCCGCGTCAACGCGCTCGAGCAGGTCGTGATTCCCGGCATTCAGGACGACATCCGCTTCATCCGCAGCGTGCTCGACCAGCGCGAACGCGAGGCCGGATTCACCCAGAAGAAGATCAAGGCGAAGATCGAGGCGAAAGCCAAGGCCGCCCGCGAAGCGCAGAACGCGCAGAGCCACGGCAGCGCCGCCGACTGAAGCCCCGACACAGCAACCGCCCCCCAGCCGGAGGGCGGTTTTTTGATGGCCTTGCCTGTGGTTGCGGTCAGCCCTGCTGGGGTATCGGGGCGACCGGGGTGCGGCGGCCCCACACGCTCAGGACCAGCAGCAGCGCGCCCATCCCGGCGGCCAGCGCCGCGCCCGCCGCGAAGCCCTGCGCCTCGTGCCCGGCAGGCGCGGCCAGCAGCAGCGGGCTGAGGAACTGCCCGAGGAACACGGCGCTGCTCATGCCCGCCGTCACACGGCCCCGCCACGCGGGCGGCGTCAGGTCCGCCAGCCACGCGTACAGGTTGGGGAAGATCAGCCCGCCGCCCAGGCCCGCCACGAGCAGGCCCGCCTCCACGACCGCCAGGCCCGGCGCGCGGAACACCAGCAGCCAGCCCAGCGCCACGACGACCATGCCCAGCCCCGCCAGGCGGCGCGGATCGAACCGCCCGGCGAAGCGGGAGAACACCAGTGAGGTCACGGCGGCCATCAGGGTGGAGCTGCCCAGCATCAGGCCGGTCAGACCGGGGCTGGCGTCCAGGGCGCGCAGCAGGAAGGGACCCTGGGCGGGCATCAGGTAGAACACGACCATGTACCCCAGCGCCAGCGCGTACACCAGCGTGACCGCGCCCCAGCGAGGAGCCTGCACCGGGCCGGTGAGGTCCGGCGCGACGCCGGGAATGCCGCGCGGGAGACGCAGGAGCAGCGGGAGCAGCAGCGCCGCCGCGAGGTACAGGAAGAACGGGGCGCGCCAGCCCACGGCGGCCAGCACGCCGCCCAGCGGAAGGAGGACCGCGCCGCCGAAACTGGTGAACGCCGCCTGTTGACTCAGGAAGCGGCCGCGCTCGGCGCCGCTGAACAGGTCGTTCACGAGTGCCCCGGCGGCCGTCATGGTGCCCGCCACGGCGAGGCCCAGGACGATGCGCCCCAGCAGGACCTGCCCGAGGCTCTGCGCGATCAGGCCGCTGCCGCCGCCGATCACGTACAGCGCCAGCGCCGCGAGCAGCACCGGGCGGCGGCCGTAGCGGTCGGCCAGCACACCGAACAGCGGGGCAGTGACGGCGATGACGATGCCCAGGATGGTCAGGGCCAGTTTCACGAGCAGGGCGGCGTTCGGGGTGTCCGCGAAGTGTGCCTGCATGGCGGGCAGCGCCGGGGCGATGGTCGCGCCGGACATGACCGTCAGGGCCGACAGGAGTAGCAGGGTGGCCTGCGTGACCCGGTCGGGTGGGGCCTGACCGGGCGCGGTGGGGGAGGGGGCAGGCGTGGACATGAGCCACACCATAACTTTAGAACTTAAACCGGTTTACCCGTCAGGGCACGTTTGGTGGAGTGTCCCCCGGTCAGGCCCCACCCTGCGCCTGCCGCAACCGCCACACTGCCTCCGCCGTCACCGGCAGCTCGGTCACGCGCACGCCCGCCGCCTCCCGCACCGCGTTCGCCAGCGCCGCCGCGCCCGCCGTGACCGGCGGCTCCCCCACCACCCGCGCGCCGAACGGCCCATGCTCACTGGGCCGCTGCACCAGCAGCGCCTCCAGCGGCGGCACGTCCGTACTCGTGGGGAAGGCGTACTCCAGGAAGTTCGGATTCGCCAGCGTGCCGCCCGCGTAGTCCAGACCCTCCAGCAGCCCCAGGCCCAGCGCCTGCGCGCTGCCGCCGTGAATCTGACCCTCGACCAGCAGCGGGTTCAGCGCGAAGCCCACGTCCTGCGCCGCCACCGACCGCAGCAGCGTCACCGCGCCCGTGCCGGGGTCCACCCGCGCGTGCACCAGCTGCGCGATGAATCCTGGCGCGCCTGCCTTCAGCGCCGCGCGCCCCTCGGCGACCAACGGGCCCGGCCCGCCCGGCGCGCGCTGCGCCTGCGCCGCCAGCTTCCCGATGGGAATGGCGCGGTCCGGAATACCCCGCACCAGCACCTGCCCCCCCGCGAGTTCCAGGTCGTCCCGGTGCGCCTCGAAATGCCGCGCCGCGAGGTCCAGCAGCTGGTCGCGTACCTGCGTGCTGGCATCCAGCACCGCGCCCGACAGACTGATCGTCACCTGCGACCCGCCGGAGTTCGGTGCGTACGGCCCGCTGTCCGTCGTGCCCTGCACGATCTCCACGTCGTCCGGGTGGACGCCCAGCGTCTCGGCAGCGATCAGGACCATGCTGGAATGCACGCCGCTGATATCCACGCTGCCTACGTGCAGCCGCACCGTGCCGTCCGTGTCCACGCGGCACACCGCGCCCGCCGGGGAGAACGCCCCCGGCCAGCCGCCCACCGCGAGCCCCACGCCCTCATGCTTGGGCAGGTCGTGACGCGACTGCCACAGCGGGTGCGCGCGGGCGGCCTCCAGGCAGTCGCGCAGCCCGATGTCCGGCCAGGACCGCCCGGTGCCCATCGGGTCGCCCGCCTGCACGGCGTGCCGCAGTCGCCACTCCAGCGGGTCCGCGCCCAGCTGACGGGTCAGGTCGTCCACGGCGGACTCCAGCGCGAACAGCGCCTGCGGCACGCCCGGCGCGCGGTACGCCCCGACCGGCGCGCGGTTCAGCAGCAGCTCCCGGGCCCGCACCCGCACGTTCTCGCAGCGGTACAGGCCGCCCAGCATCGTCGCGATGATCCCCCCGTGCCCGAACCTGAACGCCCCGTTCTCGATCAGCACGTCCGCGTCCAAGGCCGTCAGGGTCCCGTCCGCGTCCGCGCCGAGCCGCAGCGTCACCTGAATGGCCGGGGCGGGCATGGTCGTCAGCATGTCCTCGCTGCGGGTCAGGACCAGCCGCACCGGCTGCCGCGCGTGCAGCGCCGCCGCCGCGACCAGCGCGTCCATGATCCCGTACTTCGCGCCGAACCCCCCACCCACCGTCAGCGGCACCACGTGCACGTCCCGCTCGCGCAGCCCCAGCGCGCCCGCGACCTCGCCGCGCACCACGTACTGCCCCTGCGTGCTCGTGTACACCGTGACCTCGCCGGGCCGCGCGCCGGGCTCCGCGACCACCGCGTGCGGCTCCAGGTACCCCTGATGCACGCCCGCCACCCGGAACGTCCCGCCCGCCGTGAACGCCGCCCCGGCCAGCGCCGCGTCCACGTCCCCACGCCCGAAGGTGCGGTCCTCGTCCACGTTGCTCGGCTCGCGCGCCGCCTGCGCGCCCGCCTCGCCGCCGTGCAGTCCGGCCATGCCGCCGTCGGCCTTCGGGACGCCCTCCGGCCACACCAGCGTCCCGCCCGCCAGGGCCGCCTCGGCGTCCTCTACGGCGTCCAGCGCCTCGTAGTCCACGTCCAGCAGGGCCGCCGCGTCCGCCGCCTGCGCCTCGGTGTCCGCCAGGATCAGCGCGACCGGCTGCCCCGCGAACACCACCGTGTCCCCCGCCAGCAGCAGGCTGGGCCGCGAGTGCATGGGCTTCACGTTCAGGTCCTCGCCCAGCAGCACCGAGTGCACGCCCGGCGCGGCCAGCGCCGCTGCGCGGTCCACACCGCGAATCCGTGCGTGCGGGTACGGCGACAGCACCACGCGGGCATGCAGCAGCCCCGGCACCCGCCGGTCCGCGACGTACGGCGCGCGGCCCACGAGTTTCTCCAGACCGTCGATAATCTTGCGCGGACGACCCAGGTGGGTGCGGGCCGGGGAAGGTGGCGTGGTCATACGGACTCCGATGGAATGGTGTGCCCACACCGTTCCATCCGAGCGGATGCGAGCAGGAGCAGAACGGGTTCCGGGCGTGGAGTTGGCAACCCGGCGATGTTCCGGGTTGTGAACGAAACAGACGGAATCCGTGTCACAGGTGAAACCTCCAGAAGAAGGGGGAGAGGGGAGAGCTTGGAACTTCCGGAGTCTACGCCCGCGCTAGCATCCGGGCACATGACCCCAGACCTGCCCCTGAGCGGCGTGCGCGTCGCGGACTTCACCCGCGTCCTGACCGGCCCGCTGTGCACCATGCTCCTCGGCGACCTCGGCGCGGACGTGATCAAGGTCGAACCGCCCGGCGGGGACGACACCCGCGCCTGGGGGCCCCCCTTCCAGACCGGGCCGGACGGGGCGCGCGAGAGCAGTTACTTCCTGAGCGTGAACCGCAACAAGCGCAGCGTCACCCTGGACCTCAAGGCTGGGGAGGGGCTGGAGGCCGCCCGCCGCCTGATCGCGGGCAGCGACGTGCTCGTCGAGAACTTCCGGCCCGGCACGCTGGAGCGCCTGGGACTGGGCTGGGAGGACCTGCACGCCGCGCACCCCCGCCTGATCTACGCCAGCATCACGGGCTTCGGCCTGAGCGGCCCGTACCGTGACCGCGCCGGGTACGACGTCATCGCGCAGGGGATGGGCGGCCTCATGAGCTACAACGGCGAGGCGGGCGGCGAGCCCCTGCGGGTCGGGGTGGCGGTCGCGGACGTGTACAGCGGCGCGCTGATCACCCAGGCGATCCTCGCTGCGCTGTACGCCCGTGAACGCACCGGACGCGGCACGCGGGTGGACGTGAACCTCCTCGAAAGCGTGATCGCGCTGGGGTCCTCGCAGGTGGGCCGTTACCTCGCCACCGGGGAAGTCCCTGTGCCCACCGGGAACGACCACCGGTCCATCGTCCCGTACGGCACCTTCCCCTGCGCGGACGGGTTCGTGAACATCGCCGTGGGCAACGACGCCCTGTGGCGACGCTTCTGCGCGGCGCTGGACGACCCTGACCTGGGCGCGGACGCCCGCTTCGCGACGAACGAGGGCCGCGTCACGCACCGCGCCGACCTCGACCATCTGCTGCTGCCTGCTCTGGCCCGCCACACCCGCGCCGACCTGATGACCCGCCTGGAGGTCGCGGGCGTCCCCTGCGGCCCCGTGAACGACCTGTCCGACGTCTTCAACGACCCGCACGTGCAGGCGCGCGGCGTCGCCGTCCCCGTCCCGCACCCCACCCTGGGCGAGACGACCGTCACCAGCCCCCCCTGGCGCTTCGGCGGCGAGGCCCTCCCCGTGCGCCGCGCGCCCCCCACACCTGGGCAGCACACCCGCGAGGTGATGGCGGAACTGGGCCTCAGCCCCGAGATCAGCTCAGCCGATCCAGTGCCCGCGCCAGATTGACCCGCGCCTGCCCCTCCAACTCCGCGAACTCCGGCGTGAGGTACAACCGCTCACGGTTCAGGAAGCCCCGCAGGACCGCCGCCCCCCCGGCACGGTACGCGTCCCCGGGCACATGGGCGTACTCCACGTGGATGGCCCGGTCGTACGCGTCGAACGCCTCCGGATCGGCCCCCAGGACACTCAGGTCGGCGTCTACGAACAGCGCCTCCGCCCGCGTGGTCACGGGAACGGTGTGCCGGGTCGCGAGGATCAACGCCCGCACCTCCGCCTGAAGCTCCCCGGACGCTCCCTGCGCGGCCAGCCACGCCCCGAACACATCCGCGCTGCGCACCTCGTTGTCCGCCGCGCGCGGATCGTAGATCAGGTCATGCCCCCACGCGGCAAGCGCCAGCGCGGGCGTCCACACCCCCCGCCCCTCCAGCAGCGCCCGCACATGCGCCCCGGTGTGGTACGCCCGGCCCGGTTCGGCGTAGAACGGCCCCGCGAACGCCTCGGCGGCGGTCAGCAGGGCCTGTTCGTGCGTCCCCATCACGGATTCATCCGATTCCCGGTTATCCAGAACCACACCGGATAACCGCGCCGAAAGCGCGTCCAGGAAGGGCTCTGGACGCTGCGCGGTTCCATCTCCTGAAGACCGTTTCTCATTGCCACTCCCTTCGGTCGACCCTCGTCTACGACTCACCGCAAGACTTACCCCAGCATCAGCGCGTGGAACTCTTCCATGATGTTCTCCGCGTCCGCCGTGGTCCGCGCCACCACGAAGATCGTGTCCTCGCCCGCCAGCGTCCCGATGATGTCATCCCGCCGCACCCGGTCCAGCACCAGCGCCACGCCGGTCGCGTGCCCGTCCGCCGTGCGGATCACGAGCATGTTCTCGCCCCGGTCGATGTCATGCACGAAATTCTGGAAGAGCCGCGCCAGTTCCTCCTGCGCGCCCACGTGCCCCGCCGTCTGCGCCAGGGCGTAGCGGTGGCGGCCCTTCCCGACGGGAAGGCGCACCAGCCGCAGCTCGTTGATGTCACGACTGACGGTCGCCTGAGTGACCCGGATGCCCTCGGCCTGGAGGCGCTCGACGAGTTCTCCCTGGGTGCTGACACTTTCGCGGGCGATGATGTCCTGAATGCGTTTCTGACGTTGTTCCTTGCTGAGCGTACCCGCCATTCCACACAGCATATGCATATGCACTGCATAATTCAATGACGGGCGTCCCGACGAGCAGAACCCCACCCAGCCCCTCACTGCGTGCTCACCCCCACCCGGCCTCCCCCCTCAAGGGGGAGGAGCAGACACAGCTTCAGCGGGCTGTGGGGAGGAGGCGTGCCGCCTCGGTCAGCAGGCGCTCGGCCACCTCGCGCTTGCTCACGCGCGGCCAGTCCTCATGCGACCCGTCCGCGCGGACCAGGGTCACCTGATTGTCGTCCCCGCCGAACGCCGTGCCCTCCCGCGTCGGGTAGTTCAGCAGGATGAAATCCGCGTTCTTCCGCTGCGCCTTGCCCGCCGCGCGCTCCACGCCCGCGTGCGTCTCCATCGCGAAGCCCACCAGCACCCGGTCCCCCTTCTCGCGGCCCAGCTCCGCCAGGATGTCCGGATTCGGCGTCAGGTGAACCGTCACGTCGCCCGCCACCTTCGCCTGCTTCTCGCCGCTCTGCGTGGCCGCGCGGTAGTCCGCGACCGCCGCCGTCATCACCACGATCCCTGCGTCCTGCGCGGCGTCCACCACCGCGTCCCGCAACTCCAGCGCCGACTCGATCCGCACCACCCGCACGCCCGCCGGATCCGGCAGCGTCACCGGGCCGGTCACGAGCGTCACGTCCGCGCCCCGGTCCCGGGCGGCCTCCGCGACCGCGAAGCCCATCTTCCCGCTCGACGGGTTGCTGATGAACCGCACCGGGTCCAGGTACTCCCGCGTCGGACCGGCCGACACGACCACCCGCACGCCCGCCAGATCCCGCACCGGAGCAGGGGAGGCCTCCCCGTTCAGCAGGGCCAGCGTGGCGTCCGCGATGTCCTCCGGCTCGCTCATGCGGCCCACGCCGCGCCCCTCACCGCGCGTGCCGAACGCCCCCACCTCCGGCCCCAGGAAGCGGTGCCCCCAGCCGCGCAGCACGTCCGCGTTCGCCTGCACCGCCGGGTGCGTCCACATCAGCTCGTTCATCGCGGGCACCCATAATACGGGGGCGCGCACGCTCAGGAGCGTCGCCAGCGCCAGATCCCCCGCGTGCCCATGCGCCGCCCCGGCCAGCAACTCCGCCGACGCGCCCACCACCACTGCTGCGTCCACCCGCGCGTGCGTCAGGTGCAGCGCGTCCGGCCGCGCCTCGAACCAGTGCGCGTCCGTCCCCACCGGCCCGTCCGCCGCCGTGCTCAGGCTCAGTTCCGTGATGAACGCCAGCGCCGAGCGGGACGCAATCACCCGTACCTCCGCGCCACGCTCCCGCAACCGGCGCAGCACCGACGGGGCCTTCACCGCCGCCATGCTCCCCCCCACGATCACCAGCACGCACGGACGCTCATCAGCCGTTCTCACAGGTACAGGATAGGGGGTGAGGCGTCAGGCGGCAGTGAAACCGGGAGCCGGCGTCTCGCCTCCAGGGGAGAGGGGCAAGCTGACGCAGCGGTGGGCGATCCACAGCATGCTGGCGATCAGAACGTCTGCCAAGCCATTCCAGAGCAGTGCCAGTGCGGTGCCCTCCATCTCCGTCACTTCGAAAGCCACGAGCAGGATCATGCCCAGCGAGTTGATGGCCGCGATGACAGAGAGCCATTTGCCCCAGGACAACCAGATCAGCAGTCGCTCCCGCGTCGGATATGAACTGTATTTCTCAAGTCCGGTCAGCACGCCAGTGGCATCAACCAGCCATTCCCGTAATGCACCACAGAAAAATCTGTAGATGATCGTCGGCAGGACAGGTGACAAGATCACTACCAGAACCGCGCGCAGGGCTGTGGGCGGCGCTGGCAGGTTGGGCAGCTGCGTCACCCAGCTCGCCACGCCCAAAGTGAGCACCGAGACCGCTGGGATGACAGGCAACCATTTCAACATCTGATGGGCGAGTCGCGCCCGAGCAGGCAGATGCCTGAGATTTCCTGTGCCGACTGAATGAACCCATCGTTGAACGAGTAAAGAGACGATCAAGGATGGGATAGTCAGGACACCGATCGCGGCGATTTCAGGTGGTGAGGCGTCCACTGCATACAGGACCAACTGGACACCAACTGCCAGCATGACTGCCAGCATCAGATGGGACAGGGTCAACCAGGGGCTGCGGAGTGGATACACCCCACTATTGAATCACCTTGGTTATTCACAGGCGACCGACGATGACCCGTTGCAGACGCCCTAACCGATGAAAAACCGCCCCCCGTTCCCGGCAGGGCGGCGTCGCGTCTTCTGGGTTCAGCCTTCGCGTTGGCCGGTCACCCAGTAGCGGACGCGTTCGGAGATGTTCTCCATGTGATCCCCGACGCGTTCCAGGCTGCGGCCCACCCGCATGAGCATCAGCGCCTTGCTGATGTTGCGGGGGTCTTCGAGCATGTACGTCACGAGTTCACGCTGGATCTGCTCGTACAGGTCGTCGACCTCGTCGTCCATCTGGACGGTCGCCTCGGCGCGGGCGACGTCGCGGTCGGCGATGGCGGTGCGGAGGTTCTGGCTCATCTCGCCCAGCCGTTCGAGCATCCGGGCGAGGTTCACGTAGCGTTTCAGTGCGGGGGCCTGCGCGAGTTCCGCGCCGTCCTCGGCGACGTGCACGACGTAGTCGCCCATGCGTTCGATGTCGCTGAGGCTCTTGAGGATCAGGGCGACCATCCGCAGGTCCCGCGCGACCGGCTGGTGCAGCGCGATGATGCGCAGGCATTCGGCCTCGATCTGCGCTTCCTGGGCGTCCACCTCGCGGTCGAGGGCCTTGACCTCCGCGAGACGTTCGACGTTCTCGCGCAGCAGGACGTCCCCGGCAACGGGGAGCATGCGCTCGACGGTGCCGAGCATGTTCAGTGCGCCGTTCAGGACGGCACGCAGGTCGTTTTCGAGGGCTTCACGCATGGGGACTCCTGTGTTGAACGTAGCACCCCGCACGGCGGGGGAGTGTCAGGGAACGGTCAGCTGAAGAGGACGTTATCCGATCCCGCCCACGCCGGGGAGGGTGAAGCAGAAGGCGTTCGCGTCGCCGCGCCGCTCGGCCCACGCCTGCCCGCCCCAGCCGTGCACGATGCTCCGGACGATGTACAGGCCCATGCCGCTGCCCTGCCCGGTCGCGGCGCGGCCCCGCGTGTGCGCCTTGAACAGACTCTCGGTGTCGGGAATGGGCGTGCCCCGGTCGAGGACGCTCACCTCGATCCAGGTGCCGCGCTCATGGGTCTGCACCTCGACCTGAGCGGCGGGCGGGCCGTACTTCAGGGCGTTCTCGATGAGGTTCAGCAGCACCTGCAGCAGCTTGTCCGGGTCGGCCCGCACGAGGTGATCCTGCCCGAACGTGACGCTGGCCCGGCGGGCGTTCAGGTCGGCGGTCAGCAGCCGCTCGGCGCGCGCGAAGGCCTCCGCGAGTGGCAGGGTGCGGGCGCGGGTGGGCCGGAACCCCACGGCGAGGTCCTCCGCGAGCCGGGCGAGACGCTCGGTTTCCTGGAGGCCCTGCCGCACGAAGTTCTGCGCGAGGTCGCGGGGCATGTCGTACTCCAGGGCCTCCAGCACGCCGCGCAGCGCCGCGACGGGCGTGCGGAACTCGTGCGAGAGCACCGCCGTCGCCTCGCGCAGTTCCGCCTCGCGGCGGCGGTGCTCGGTGACGTCCTCGACGATCAGCGCGCCGCACGCGCCGTCGCGGGTGGCGGTGCAGCGCAGCGTGCGGCCCGTGACTTCCAGTTCCAGCTCCCCGCCGCGTTCCAGCAGGGTCTCCAGGGTGTGGCGGCGCACGACCTCCAGCACCGGGCGGCCCGACGCGCGCTCCTGCGGGACGCCCCACAGGCGCGCGGCGGCGGCGTTCACGCGCGTGACCAGCCCCTCACGCGTCAGCAGAACCGCCTGCGGCAGCGAGTCGATCCAGTGATCAGGCGCTTCCACGGCGCTGCCGGTGGCGTCCGGGGCCGTCACGCGCCGTCCGTCCAGGGGCGCATGCGGTAGCCCTTGCCGCGCACCGTCTCCAGGAAGCCCGGCTTACCGGGGTCGTCGCCCAGGTGGGCGCGCAGCTGCGTGACGTGCTGGTCCACGGTGCGCTCGCCGCCCAGGAAGTCCGCGCCCCACACCCGGTCGAGCAGTTCCGTGCGGGAGTACACGCGCCCGACGTGCTGCGTCATGAAGGCCAGCAGGTCGAACTCGCGCCGCGTGAGGTTCATGCGCCGCCCGCCCACCTTCGCCTCGGCCGAGCCGACGTCCACGCTCAGCGGGCCGTTCGTCATGACGGCCGGCACGTCCGGCAGCGAGCGGCGCAGCAGCGCCCGCACCCGCGCCACGAGTTCCGCCGCGCTGAACGGCTTGGTCAGGTAGTCGTCCGCGCCGGACTCCAGGCCCTCGACCCGTTCGGCCTCGGCGGCGCGGGCGGTGAGCATCAGGACCGGCATGCGGCGCAGTTCCGCGTCGGCCCGCAGGCGGCGCAGGAAGCTCAGGCCGCTCTCGCCGGGCAGCATCCAGTCCAGCACGAGGGCGTCCGCGCCGGGCAGCACGTCCAGCGCCCCGCTGGCGGACTCCAGCGCGGTGACCCGTAGCCCCGCCCGCTCCAGGTGAAAGCGCAGGACGTCCCGGACCGTCCCCTCGTCTTCGATGACAACGACGTGGCTCATGTCCCTTCATTCTTAGGGGTCAGGTCAGGCGAGTGTCAGCTCCGCCCCACAGTTGACCGGCCCTACACTCGACCCGCATGGAATCGGGGTGCCCCTCGCCGGGCCGCGCAGGCTGGACATCGGTGGCGTTCGCCCCTGTCACCTCATGGCGGCCTGCGGTACGCTGCTGGGTGCAACCGCGCGCCATTCCCGGCGCTGGGAGCCGTGCAGGGACCGCAGCGACATCCCTCTCCAGGTGGTTCTGTGAGACGCCCCCCCGCACGCAAGGAGCGAACATGCGGAAGTACTACACCTCGGAATCGGTGTCCGAAGGGCACCCCGACAAGCTGGCCGACTTCATCTCGGACAGCATTCTCGACGAGTTCCTGCGCCAGGAACCCGGCAGTCGCGTCGCGGTGGAGACGCTGCTCACCACCGGCATGGCCGTCGTGGCGGGCGAGGTCACCGCCGAGACCGCCCACGTGGACGTCCAGAAGACCGTCCGTGACGCCGTCAAGCAGGTCGGCTACACCCGCGCGAACTACGGCTTCGACGCCGAATACAGCGCCGTGCTGGTCAGCCTGCACGAGCAGAGCCCCGAGATCGCGGGCGGCGTGAACCACAGCGAGGAGTGGCGCGGCATGACCGAAGAGCAGCGCGCCCAGCCCGGCAACGCGCACTCGATGGTCGGCGCGGGCGACCAGGGCCTGATGTTCGGCTACGCCACCGACGAGACGCCGGAACTCATGCCGCTGCCCATCAGCCTCGCGCACAAGCTGACGCGGCGCATCGCGCAGCTGCGCAAGGACGGCACGCTGCCCTACCTGCGCCCCGACGCGAAGGCGCAGGTCACGGTCGTCCGCGACGGCGAACCCCACGAGGCCACCGAAACCCTGGTCGACACCGTCGTCATCAGCACCCAGCACAGCGAGGACGTGAGCCAGGAACAGATCCGCGCCGACATGATCGAGCACGTGATCAGGGCCGTGATCCCCGCCGAGTACCTCACCGAAGGCACGAAATACTTCATCAACCCGTCGGGGCGCTTCGTCATCGGCGGCCCCCACGGCGACACCGGCCTGACCGGGCGCAAGATCATCGTGGACACCTACGGCGGCGCCGTGCCCCACGGTGGCGGCGCGTTCAGCGGCAAGGACCCCACCAAGGTGGACCGCAGCGCGGCGTACTACGCCCGCTTCATCGCCAAGAACATCGTCGCCGCTGGCCTCGCCCGGCGCGCGCTGGTCGAGGTCGCGTACGCCATCGGCCGCGCCAACCCCGTCAGCCTGCGCGTCGACACCTACGGCACCGGCACCGTCAGCGACGACCGCCTCGCCACGATCGTCGCCGAGCACTTCGACGCGCGCCCCCAGGCGATCATCGCGGAACTCGACCTGCGCCGCCCGATCTACGCGCAGACCGCCGCGTACGGCCACTTCGGCCGCCCCGAATTCCCCTGGGAACAGACCCACAAGGCCGAGGCCCTGAAAGCCGCCGCGCAGCAGGACTGACCCAACCACATGGACGCGCCGCCCCCGGTTCAGGCTGGGGGCGGCGCGTTCTTCTGCTTCAGCTGCCTGCGGTCTGCGCCTGCAGTTCCGCCTCGCGTTCCGCGTACACGTCCGCGTGCTTGCGGCGCAGGGCGCTGGCGCTGGCGCGGGGGACCATCTCGCTGACGTTCCCGCCGTAACTGGCGATCTCGCGCACCATGGAACTGCTCACGAAGCTCCAGCGGGTGGCGGCCATGATGAACACCGTCTCCGCGTCCCCGATCTGGCGGTTCAGGTGCGCGATCTGCAGCTCGTACTCGTAGTCGGACACGGCGCGCAGGCCACGCACGATGACGCTGCCGGTCTCCTGCCGGGCCATGTAGTCCACCAGCAGCCCCCCGAAGGAGTCCACGCTGACGTTCGGGAAGTGTGCGGTCGCCTCGCGCAGGATCTCCAGGCGTTCGTCCAGCGTGAAGAGGTGGCGGCCCTGCTTGCGGGCGTTGTGCATGACCGTCACGGTCACGTGGTCGAAGATTCGCGCGGCGCGCGTCAGCACGTCCATGTGCCCGCTGGTGATCGGGTCGAACGAGCCCGGGAAAACGGCGTTCATAACCCCGCCACCTTACCCGATTTCGCCGTCATCGTCGCCGTCCGCGTCCGGTTCCGGGGCGTCCGGGTGCCAGTACAGCGTCAAAGTGTTGCTGCCGTACTCGCGTTCCTCCCGCGTGAAGCCCGCGTGCTCGGGCAGGTGCAGCCGGTCCGGATGCTGGCACACCAGCAGCCCGCCGGGTGCGAGGACGCCGCTGGCGAGAATCTGCGCGGTCAGTTTCGGGATGTCCGCCTCGTACGGCGGGTCGCTGAACACCACGTCGAACTGCCCCAGGCGCTTCAGGAGTGCCCCGGCGTCCCCCTTCACGATCCGCACCCGCAGGTCCAGCGCGCGGGCGTTCGTCTCCAGTGCCCGCACGGCGCGCGCGTCCTTCTCGACCAGCGTCACGCGGTACCCGCGACTGGCGGCCTCCAGCCCGATCGCGCCGCTCCCACCGTGCAGGTCGATGAACTCCGGGTAGCGTCCGGCGGGTGCGCGGGCGGCGAGCAGGTCGAACAGGCTCTTGCGGACGCGCGCGCCGCTGGGCCGGGCGCTGTCGGGCACCTGCAGGCTGCGGCCCTTCGCGGTGCCGCCCAGGATGCGCAGGCTCATGGCTGGCCCCTGCGGAGGTGGGTGGGGGAGGGGAACGTCATCCCTTCAGGATAGAGCACGCTGCACTTGACCCGGCTCAGCCCAGGTGCGGCGCGGCGGCGTCGAAGCCGTCCAGCGCGCCGGGCTGGAGCTGCCAGTCCTCGCCGTCCCGCGTGGCCTGCCCGGCCTGCACGAGGCGGTTCAGTTCCGCCTCCACACGCTGTTGCACGCGCCGCAGCGGCATGCCTTCCGCGCCCTCCACGCCGCGCCACGTCAGGAACGCGCGGTGAAAGGCGGGCAGGTCGTCAAGGCCCACGTGGGTTTCCAGGGCGCGCCAGCTGATGCTCGTCATGCCACCCGTTCTACGCCGTGCGATGGGCCGCGTACAATGGCGGGCATGACCGATCTGCCGGGCGACCCGCTGCCGGACTCCAGGGCACTGGAGTCCGCCTCGCCGGAACTGGCGCGCGCGCTGGACGCGCTGGGCGGGCAGCTCGTGTGGCGCATCGGGAAGGACGAGGCCAGCGACGACGTCGTGGTCCGCCTGGGCTTCGCGTCCGCCACGCCGCGCTTCGCGCACCTGCCCCGGCTGCGCAGCGCCGGGGACGCCGAGTTGCAGGCGGCGCTGGCGGAGAACCGCGTGGTGATCGAGTGGGTCGACTGATTCCGGTGCTCGCGTGATCGTCGAGGCGACGCAGGACTTCACGCTGCCCTGGACCGGGGGCGACGCGGCGGCGCTGGCGTTCGTGCGCGACCCGGCCCGCGCGCTGGCCCGCGTGCGCTTCCTGCGCGACCTGCGCGCCGACGCAGGCGGCGTGCGTGGCGAACTGCTCGTGCCGCTGCCCGGTCTGGGCGAGGTGGACCTGCCGTTCCACAGCGTCCTGACCCCCACGCCGGACGGTGGGACGCTCTCCCCGCAGCCCATCAGCGGCGAGCGCGCGTGGGTGGAGGTCGCCGGGCAGGCCCGCCTGGACGGGGGCGCGCTGCACTTCGCGTTCCAGTTCCGCGCGCACCTCGCCACGCCGGACGCGCAGGGCTGGGGCGGCGCGGCCTTCGAGAAGATGATCCGCGCCGCCGCCGGACGCACCCTGGAGCGCGTGGCCCGCGAACTGCCCGCCGGAATCGCCCAGGCCGCGCAAGTGATGGAAACCTGAGTTGAAGTGGCGTGTCAGAGCAGTAGATGTGACCGTGAGTTGGAAGCTCACTGAGCTGGAGCGGAACGGTTACTCACTTCAAGGGACCTGCGGAAGAGTGCCGATATATCCCTCAATATTTAAGGGTCGGTCAAACCACAGAAAATAGATTCAAGAGGTGATTCTTTGCCGAATTATCTCCAAAGCCACATCGGCTAAATGTGAAATCGGGATACCGTCGAAACTGCTACCATTATCTTCTTCACGAACTTTCTCCAATGCTTTAATGGATTGCCTGTCTCCATAGTGCATGAGCTCCTGGACGGCTTCTGCTCTTATTGTTTCATTTGCCTCTTTTGTGGCAATCGCCTCCAGCATTCTTATTGCTGGCGCGCAGTTGACTTCTGATAATATCGTTATATACCAAGTTTTTTCGGCATCTGGGCATGATTCATATTCTTTATAAATTAAAGAAGCTGCTAAATGGGGATACATATGTAAAAGCAGAATCATTAAAATTCTGGCCGCAGATGGCTTGCTGATTTTATAAGCAGCTGTTAAATATTTGGGTAAATTATCGCCATATATGCTTTTCAATTTGATTATCTCGTCTTTGTCAAAATCGTAAGCACGATTTTGATAGGAAGATACATATTTATCTATATAATTATTTACGTCATCTGTCATTTTGGTTCCCTCAATCGGTCCGCAGGCTTGTATTGCTGTGCGTAAACATAGGAGAAAAACAATTTTTAATACTAGAAGCGCTTATATATGATGGCTTAAATAACGTGAATGTCTCGATAAGTTATAATTACGTGCCATAGATATTTGAATCATTGGCGAAGAGATGTTAATTTGCTCGCGATGTCATCCAATTCGGCTGCTATCGCCGGATTTAAGGGTAGTTTTAATGAAGTAGTGAGCTTTGCCGAATTTGGATAACTCATATGCAACCTTTAATACTATGTTGAACTGGACGATCCAACTAAGCGTGGAAGTCCAATCAGATCGGCCTCGGAAATAGTCTTCCGAGGCCGATCTGAGTCATGACATCCTCAGGCTTTGACTTCGGGTTCGGGGAAGTCGAGGACGCGCGCGTCGCTCCAGAGGCCTTCGAGGTCGTAGTACTCGCGGGCGTCCTTGGTCATGATGTGCACGACGACGCTGCCGCCGAACGCGAGGAGCAGCCAGCGTTCGCTGGGGCCTTCGACGCTGGGGCGGGGCAGGCCGGTCGCCTGGGCTTTCTCGCGGATGTTCTCCTGCACGGCGTTCAACTGCAGTCCGGCGCTGGCGGTGCAGATCACGAAGTACTCGAGGGTGCTGCTGACGTCGGTCAGGTCGAGCACGGTGACGTCTTCGGCGCGGCGTTCGCGGGCGGCGTCCACGATGGCGCGCAGCTGGTTCATGGTGTTGGTGTCGGGGGTCATGGGGGCTCCGGGTGTTGAGTGGGGGCGGTGGGTGTTCTGGCGCGCGGCGCGGCGGGCCTGGGGTGGCCTGAGCGGGCCGGGGCGCGCTGCAATGGGTCAGTCTACAGGGCGCGGGGCGGGACACGCCCCTGCCGTGACTTCATTTCGCGGGTCAGGGGCTCGCGGGTCCGGGTGTGGTGGGTGCGCCCAGGCCTTTCAGTCCGGCGAGGCTCTCGGCGGCGTCCGCGCCGAGCAGGATGCCGACCTCGCCGGAACTGACCGGGAAGCGTTCGCCCTGCAGCCGGGCGAGGTTCAGGGTGTCGGCCAGTTGCGCGGCGTCGGACACGTCCTGCTGCGTGAACACCTGGCTGGCCTCGCCGCTGCGGGGGGCGGGGGTGACCTGCACGTCGCGGTACCCCAGGGCGTTCAGGGCGCGGGTCAGGGCCGGACCGAGGTTCTCGCCGCTGGCGTCCACGACCATGACCTTCAGGTCCGGGTTGGGGGGCGTGGCGGGCACGTCGCCCCACACCTGCGCGAGGCGTTCGCGGTTCACGGCGAGGTTGAACGTGCCGGGGATCTCGTCGGTGGGCAGCGTCGCGAAGCTGAGTTTCATCTGGCCTAGGTAGGGGCGCAGCGCGGCGATGGTGGCGGGGTTCACGTCGGTCTCCACGCCGTTGCCGATGCCGCCCAGGATGGTCGGGAGCGCCGCGAGACCCTGCGGGGTGCGGAGCTTCCCGGCCAGCTGCGTCAGCGCCTGCTTCTGGTGGTCGATGCGGCCGTAGTCGTCCCCGAAGCCCTTGCGGACCCGCAGGTACAGCACGCCGTCCTTGCCGTCCAGGTGGTGCGCGCCGGGCGCGAGTTTCAGGTTCACGCCCGCGGCGTTGTCGATCCATTCGATGCCGGGTTCGGGCACCGTGACGTCCAGGCCGCCCAGCGCGTCGATGACCCGCTCGACGTAGTCGGTGCGGACGATCACGTGCGCGTCGATGTGTTCACCGGTGATGGTCTCGGCGGCCTTCACGAGCGCCTCGGGGCCGCCCGCGAAGTACTGACTGTTGATCTTCTGCAGCGCCACGGATCTATATCGGTCGAAGGGGCCGACGTTCGTGTCGCGGGGGATGTTCAGGGCGTGCACGGTGGTCCCCTGCACCTTGACGACCATGACGGTGTCGGTGTTGGGCGGCTGCGCCAGTCCGGTGCGCTGGTCCTGGTCCTTGCAGGGCTGGCGGTAGTAGCAGTACACGATGTCCCGCCCGGCGATCAGCAGGGTGAAACTGGGGGCCTGTCCGGGCATGACGGCGGCGGCGGCGGTGGGTCCGGCGCCGCTGAGCAGCGCAAAACCCCCCAGGGACAGGGCGGAGAGGGAGAGGCCGAACGCCTGCAGGGCGCGCAGCCCGGCGATGCGGGGTGCAGGGGATTGGGTCACAGTGTCACGTGGGGCAGGAGAGGTGGGCGTTGCAGGGCAGGGCGTGGTAGGCCTTCAGGGTGCGGGGGTGCACCTGAATGCCGCGTCCCTGGAGGTACGTGACCTTCGAGACGATGGCGCGTTCCAGCGCGGCGGTCAGGTCGGTCAGGGCCAGTTCGCGGATGTCGGCGTTCACGCCCCGGCCGGGTTCCGACACGTCGGCGATGTACACGCATGACGCGACCGGGTTCCCGCCGCGCGGGCCGGTGGTGTGGTCCTCGACGGCGTCCAGCACGACGCGGTCCTGGTACCCCCAGCGTTCGAGCAGGGTGCGGGCGGCGCGGCCGTGCAGGGCCAGCGGGTGCGCCGCGTCGATGTCGCATTCGGGCGGCGCGAGGCGCAGCAGTTCATGGTCGGGCAGGTCGCGGGCGATGTCGTGCAGCACCCCGGCGGCGTAAGCGCGCATGTCGTCCAGGCCGTTGGCGCGGGCGATCTGCGCGGCGAGTTCCGCCACGCGCAGCACGTGTTCGTAGCGGCGCGGCTTGACCATCAGCCGCACCCGCTCCTCCCAGCCGGTCCAGGCGGCCACGCCGTGGGGCGGGGGCAGCACCTGGGCGATCACGCGGATATGTGGCCGCTTCTCCACATCATGACGTCGACTATACGCCCCTGGCTCCGGAACAGCTGACACCCCGGTCACTTTCTGACGGTCGGCTGATCGGTGTGCCAGCCGCGCTTTCCACCGGCCCGCTGCCCACAGGTCGCCCAGTGCATTAAGGTTGGCTCCGGCGGATGACCGTCAGGCGGACACTGACGGTCTCCAGCGCCTGCGCGCCGGCCGGTATGGTCAGGCGGACCGGCGACGTGTACGTGCCCTCACGGTAGGTGACCTGACCCGCCACCTCCCGCAGGCGCCCCAGCAGCTCCGGGGACGCCACCACGCGCACCGTACCCGGCTGCACGCTGACCGACGTGACCTCCAGCCCCGGAGGGGGATCGTTCAGAACCACCCGCAGGGTCTTGACCGGGAGCTCACCGGTATCCAGTCGCCGGACCGTGACGGTGCTGGGCCGCATGGTCACGGCCGTCACCGGCTGCCCGGCCGCGTCCAGCGCCACCAGCGGCACCTCCCGCTCAGCGTTGGCGTTCAGCGCAACCGGGCTGGTCACCAGCCGCGCCACCGTCACCACGACCTGACCGGCGCCCGTCACGGTCGCCTCGGCCGGCGTGACCTGATAGCGGGGCAGACTCGAGTCCGGCGGCGAGGTCACACTGAGCGTCACGGGCAGCGTGCGCGCCACCTGCGTGTCCACGAACCCCTGCACGCGCGTGGGGGTCACGCGCTGCAGGGTGGTGCCGCCCGGCGCGGTCACCGTCACCACCCGCGTGAAACTACCCTCCGGCGCGTCCGTGACGTCCACGACCGCCTCGATACTGTCGGGCTGCAGATCCCGCAGCCGCTCGGGCCGCCCCGAGAGGATCACCCGCACCGACGCCGGATTCAGGTTGCTCGTCGCGCGCTTCTCCTCCCCGTTCCCGGTCGTGTCGCGCACCGCCACCGGCACGTCGAACCCCTGCTCGACGTTCGCGCGGCGATCCGCGGTCGCCACCAGCCACAGGGTGACCGACACGGCCAGCGCCAGCAGCTTGAGCAGCAGATTGTGCGTCGCCCGCGACCAGACGTACCGGGGGCTCAGCCAGCGCCGCAGCCACGGCGTCCCGCCCGCCCTCACGCGCGGCCCTCCGTGGAGTGGGACTCGGCCGCGTCCGGCGTCTCATCCGCCGTGCGCGCATCAGGTGGACGGTACCCGGCCGGATCGTACACCAGCGTCCGCAGGTGCTCACGCAACTCCGCGCCGGTCAGGTCCGGTCCCAGCCGCCCCTGAAGGGCCACGCGCATGCTGCCGCGCTCCTCGCTGACGACCAGCACCACCGCGTCTGTCAGTTCCGACAGGCCGATCGCCGCGCGGTGCCGCGTGCCGTAGCGGCGGTACGTGCCGTCACTGGACTGCAGCGGGAACAGGCACCCGGCCGCGATCACCCGCGAGCCCTGGATGATCACGCCCCCGTCGTGCAGCGGCGCGTTCCGCGCGAACAGCGCCTCGAGGAACGGCACGCTGACCAGCGCGTCCAGGGACACGCCCGTCGCGGCGTACTCCCCCAGCGGAGTGCGCCGCTCGATGGCGATCAGCGCGCCCGTCTTCCGTTCCGCGAGGCGCTCCATGGCCCGCGCGAGGTCCTGCAGCGCCGCGCCGCTCGCCCCGGTGTCCCGCCCGCGCGGGCGCCCCACGCGTTCCAGCACCGCGCGCAGTTCCGGCTGGAACAGCACGATCAGCGCGAAGATCCCCACTGTGCCCGCCCGGCCGAGCAGGTACGACAGGGTGGTCAGGTTCAGCAGCTGCGCCGCCACCCACACCGCCGCGAACACCAGAATGCCTCGCACGACGTTCACGGCGCGCGTGCCGGACACGAGCAGGTACCCCTGATACACCAGGAACGTGACCAGCAGGATGTCCAGAACGTCCCGGACATCGAGTCCAAGCGGGGGCATCAGGGTAGGGACTCCTTTCAACGGCTGAGGGCGGGTGAGGCGGGCGAAGTCGCGCCCACTATACGGTCTGCACGCCATGAGAACCCCACGGTGCCCGCACTGACGTCCACGGCAGAGGACACGAAGGCCACCCGGCCTACAGTTCCCAGCCCGCCGCGCGGGTGAAGCTGACGCTCACCGGAGGTTTGACATGAACATCCACTTCATCGGCCACAGCACCTTCCTCCTCGAGAGCGGTGAGCACCGCCTGCTCATCGACCCGTTCATTGAGGGCAACCCGCAGGCGAGCGTCACCCTGCAAGTAGCGCTGGACTGGAAGCTCAGCGCCGTGCTGATCAGCCACGCGCACGGCGACCACTGGGGCAACGCCCTGGACTTCGCCCGTGCCGGCGTGCCCCTGATCGCCACCGCCGAGATCGCCGGGTATGCCCAGAAGCACGGCGCGACCCAGCCGGTCGGCATGAACATCGGCGGGACGTACCACGCCGCGTGGGGCAGCGTCACCCTGACGCCCGCGTGGCACTCCTCGTCCTTCCCGGACGGCACCTACGGCGGCATGCCCACCGGCCTGATCATCGAACTGGGCGGCCAACGGGTGTACTTCGCGGGCGACACCACCCTGTTCAGCGACATGAGCCTGATCGGCCAGCGCGGCCTGGACGCCGCCCTGCTGCCCATCGGGGACCACTACACCATGGGCCCCGAGGAAGCCGCCCGCACCCTCGACCTGCTCAAGCCCAGGGTGGCGATTCCCATGCACTACGGCACCTTCCCCCCGCTGACCGGCGACCCCACCGTCTTTCAGCGTGAGGGCGAGGCACGAGGCGTGGACGTGCGCGTCCTCAAACCCGGCGAGCACACCACGCTGTAAGGGCGCAGCCGGGCCCGGCAGGGGAGAGGGGGCGACCGGGAATCCACCCTGGTCGCCCCCTCCTGTGCTGCTCGGCGTCAGCCCTGCCCGGTCACCAGGGGTCGCTCTGCCCCATCCTGTTCCGGCAGGCGCGTCTGGTTCGGGGTGGCCTCCGGGAACTCCGGGTTCGCCTTGCGGTCCGGCACGCGAACGAATGACCGCGAATCCACGTGCAGTTCCTGGGGGTCACGCACCTTGAAGCGCGTCGTGCGCGCCGGAACGCCCATCGCGATCCCGTGCGGCGGAATATCCCCACGCAGCAGCGCGTGCGTCGCCAGCATCGCGTCATCACTGATCACGCTGCCCGCCAGCACCGTCGAATGGTACGTCACCCGCGCGCCCCGCCCGATCACCGTGCGCCGCAACGTCACGTCCGGACCGTCCAGCACGCTGTGCGTGTGACTGTACACGTTCACGTAATCGCTGATACTCGCGTTGTCGTGCAGCTCGATCCCACCGATATCGTCCAGCAGCACGTGCCGGTGCACGACCACGTCGTCCCCGACCTCCATGTTGTACCCGACGCTGAACTCCACGTTCTGCCAGCACTTGAAATCCCGCCCCACCCGCCGGAACACGTGCCCGGCCAGCACCCGCCGCAGCGGAATCCCCAGCACCGGGTTCTGCCCCACCGGCGTCAGGTCCGCGTTCTTCCACAGCCACAGCAGCGGCTTCACCCGCGTGAACGCCTCCGCGTCCGTCGCCATGTAGTACTCCGCCTCAAACGTCACGTTCCGCGCATCCACGTTCAGTGCCGCCAGCGGCGCCTCCGCCCTCAGCTGCTCCAGAGGCCGCCCATACAGGATCTCCGCGAGCACCCCCGCCGCCAGCTCAAAGCGGTCCGTACCCGGATCCGACAGGCGCGCGTCCAGATCACGCAGGAACTCGTTGTAGGTCGCCTGCGCGTCCTGACCAATCTCCACCGGCTTGAGCCACGTCACCCCTACAGGCTACCACCTACAGTGAAAAACAAAGTGGCGGGCATGAATCGACCTCCGCATCAACTGTGGCTGACCGGCCTGAACCGGAAGACGTGTGCATAAGTGACTCTGTTCGATGTTCCACGCCGGGCATTGAAGGCAGTAAAAGGAAGGAGAGGTTTCCCTCTCCTTCCGGAAATCATCCGCTTATTTCTCTTCCCAGGTTCTCTGCTGTGGAATGAAAGCCGTGACACCGAACTTGGTGGTCGCCGGGAAGTATGGGGGAACGACACCACCGTTGAGGAAGCGCTTGTCGTATTTGAAGTCGTCGTCGTATCCCTTCACCAGGCCACCTGTGACGCTGCCAATACCACGCAACTGGTCCGTCGCTTCTGCCAGACTTCCCAGCAGATGTACTTTTCCACGGTAGCCGTATACGGCTTTGGCGTCGTCAATTCCCTCGACTTTCAGACCCTTACCTGTCGCTCCAGCCAGGATGGAGCCCATGACATACACATCGTTCGGTGCGCCCTGCCCGACGAGAACTTGTCCACCGCCACTGATAATCCCCAGCACGTTCTTCGCATCAGGATTCTGATTGGGGTTCTTCTCATAGGTGAGGTCACCTTGAATACGAATGTCCCCGCTAGAAGCTACATTTAACTGAGTCTGTTCGGCAATGGCTGGAGGCACCACAGAGCTGTCTGGCGTGCTGGGCGCTGGATTCGGTAGAGAACCATTGCGTGCGGGGCCGCGCAGTGACTGAATATTGCCGTTCACGTAAAACTGCCCATTGGGTACGCCAGTCAGGTTAACTACCTGTCCACTGCCTGTCTTAACGCTCGTCGTCTTTGCGGTCACATTGACCTTGATGACTGTGACAACACCTGCTTCATCTGTGATCCTGTAGACCTGATTTTGACCTTCTACAGACAGTTGAACGTCCTGAGCATTTCCTTGAATGTAAATGCCGCCACTCACAGTCCCACTGCTGTTGGGTACGTAGACACCGTTGGTCGGAGTGCAGTTCTGAACTTTCCCGGTGGCCAGGCAGATCTCCTTGGTGGTGAGGGCAGTCTGGTTGTTCTCATCGCCTCCCAGCGCGGCGCGACCCTGGGAGAAGGCATTTGGGGGGAGCGTTACCGCGTCACTAACATGCTGCTGGCCATAGCCGCCGTAATCCGGTTTGGCGCAGTCTGTGCTTTGGGCAGTGGTGACGGCCCAGGCTTGTGCTTGGCAGTCCCACATGTAGGTCGTGGGTGACGCGACGGTCAGGCCGTACTGGAAGACGGGTGAGCCCGCCAGGGCCAGGTTCTTGTTGAAGTGCACCGGCCCGTCGAAAACTGAGCCGGTCCCGAAGTAGCCGCCTCCGCTGCAGTACTTCTTGCCATTCTTGGTGATGCAACTCCTTTCCGTGAAGCCGCCGTCATCAGCAAGCAGGACGTACTGGTTGAGGTAGGTGCGGCCCAAAATCAAGCGCAAGGTGCCGCTGGTTTCAATGTTGCGTTTGAAGCTGCCGCTGTTCCCCTGTCCATTGAGGACGTAGTCGACGTAGTAGGTTTGGCCCGCCTTCGAGAAGCTTCCCAGATCCACCCGGAAGTTTTTGAAGGTGAGTGTGCCGCTGGAAGTGCCTATGGCGTTTGGGGCGGTGATAGACGTACTGGTCTGTACCACGGTGTTGAGTTGTGACAGGACGGTGTTATACGAACCTGTAGGGATGATGGCAGTCGTTGCGGCATCCTGGCTACCGGCTGCGAAGGTGTCTACGTAGGGCAGCAGTACCTGATTGGCTTTCGTCACGCCGTCGTTCATGACTGTGGAATACGATTCGGCTACGCTGGCTTCAGCGAGGGCGCGGGCGCGCATCAGACCCTGGCTGGAGTTGGTCTGCATCAGCTCACTCGTTGAAGTTGTGACGAGCATGAAAGTAATCAGAGTAACAAGGATCATGACGGTGAGGGCACTGACGAGCGCAAAGCCATCAGTTCGCGGCATCGTGGATTCAGGGCGTGGCATTGAAGTTAACCCTCCGCATAGAGACGGTATTGGTGACTGTGAACGTGGCGGGTTGCGTACCTGCCTTTCGGGCCCTGGTTTCACGACCAGTGAGGGTGATCCTCACCGCTTGGGGTACGCCAGAAGGAGTAGAGATGAAGTTTATTCCATCCTGGGAGTAGGCCAATGCAAGGTCAGAGATGTAGTAGGCAACAACCTGCGGGTCTTGGTCATCCACTTGCCGGTAAAGAGTAGGTACGCCTGAGCCGTTTAATGTGGCCGTGCCGATGTAGTAGCGCACGACGTTGACTTTCATGATAGCACTGTCCGGAGACCAGGAAAGATCGTCAAGTGTATAGCCGGCGTGCTGTAGCTTGACGTTGCCGTTTCCGTTTTTATCACTGCCGGTGCATGGATTGGTGGCGTGAGTCCTGACCCAACGTACGGATGTGCCTACGGTGACCAGAGCCCAATCATTTCCTATGAACTGGTTATCGCAGGTCTTACCAGCGGCGTTGGGGCTGTTGACATCGGTGACTGCGTTATTTGAAAACGATTTGCTATTTGGGTAACCGCCAGGCTGGGGAATCGTGAAGTACCCTTTGTTGTCTGCAATGGTTACGCTCAGTTGCTGTGAAGTGGTGAGGTTAGTCAGCAATGAACTGGGCAGATTCGCCCCGCTGTACAGCACGCGGGTTCCGGTCGCCTGTCGCAGGTCCTGCGCGATGACTTCCACGCTGCTGCGAACGGTTTCCTGCAGTGGGACGCGCTCCTGTTCTATGGTTTGAATTTTGGCGGTGGTGGTGAGCAGGGCCCCCGCAGTTCCCAGGATCACCAAGGCTAGAGCAGCGGCAATCAGCAACTCCAACAGCGTGAATCCCTGCGTGTTAGCGGGTGAAGCGGGTGTATGCCGTGACACTCTTTTCCTCCTTCTCGGTCCAAGAGACTGTGACTTTCAGCTCCCAGAGGGTGATGTTGACGCCGGAGCTGACTGGAGTCGCCACAAGGACGGTTTTGAAGGGCTGGAATTGCGTATTCATGGACGCTCCATCCGCCGCGTGTGAGGTGATAGCCGTGTCGTTGGCATAGTTGAAGTCTTTGGGATAGGTGCAGGTGATGACGTCGGTGCTGCCTTCGGTGCAACTGCCCACTGCCTGCACAGGCTCACGGCCGTCGCGGTACCGTTCCATCCATGTTTCAGCGGCGCTGACAGCCTGAGTTCGGGTGCGTGAGCTAGAGTTGCTGGTCATGGATGTGGTCAGGAGCGGCATGACCGCCACGGTGATCACGCCGACAATGACGATGGCTACCAGAATCTCGACGATAGTCAGCCCGGAGTCTCGGTTCACAGCAACCTCGCAAAGCCCAGTGCGGTGACAAGAACGGTGCCACTGTTGGTCCCCTGTTTGCCCACGATGGTTGTGTTCGACATCCTGGCTCCTCCTGAGGAGGTCGCTTCGACTAGGCCCTTGGTGCTGAAGGCATAGACCGTGGCGACGTTCGTCAGTTGCAGCTGTGCGCGACGGAAGACCTGTGTCTTCACTGTCTTTGTACTGTCACATCCAGTGCTGACGGTGTACTGGTTGCTGGCCAGAGTGATGCAATAGGGCGTGCCCTGGCTCATACTTTTGGTGCGGTACAAGTTGAAGTCGGCCGTGAGATCGGTCAGATCAGAACGCAACTGTTGTTTCTGTATCCAGGGAACCAACGTCAGGCCGGCAATACTGGCCAAGATACCCAGGAAGGCCAAGGTGATCAGAAGTTCCAGAAGGGTAAACCCCTGGCGTGTGTGATGGGGCTTCATGTGTATGACAGCCGTGAGGTCGGTTCGGGAAGCAGGTGACGGATCATTCTGTCGATTCTCCTTGTGGCGGTCGGCGGGTGGGCCTGACCCCAGGTCATTGTGGAAAATATCGCGTATTCGCTCTTGCAAGTTTCTGGCACGCGTGATAGCGAGACTGTGAACTTTTTCAAAAATACCCCCATTGCCTGGCCAGGGGCGTGATGCCCCCCATCAGGGGCAGCGGTAGATGGCAGGTGCCGGGGGGATTTTCTGAAGGTCGTGGGCAGTCCGGCCGCGTACGCTACGTCTCATGCTGGTATCGGATCGGGTGCAGGGACTGCTGTCGCGTGAGCGGGGCCTTCTGGGGGACGTGCAGGGGTTTCTGGAGGCGCAGGGCGCGCCGCCCGAGGTGGTCACGCACGCCCGGCAGGCGCTCCGGAATCTCGACGAGGCGTTCCTGCTGGTGGTCGTGGGCGAGTTCAACGCGGGCAAGAGTTCCTTCGTGAACGCCCTGCTGGGCGCGGCGGTGCTGCCGGAGGGCGTGACGCCCACCACGGACCGCATCTACGTGCTGGTGCACGGGGAGCAACCGGGGCAGATGGAACCCACGGCCGATCCCTTCGTGAGTCGCCTGACGTATCCCTTACAGAGCCTGGAGGGGGTGGCGCTGGTGGACACGCCGGGCACGAACGCGATCATCCGGCAGCACCAGGCGCTGACCGAGGGCTTCCTGCCGCGCGCGGACCTCGTGCTGTTCCTGACGTCGGCGGACCGGCCGTTCACGGAGTCCGAACGGCAGTTCCTGGAGCTCGCGGCCCGCTGGGGGCGTGGCGTGATCATGGTCGTGAACAAGGCCGACCTGCTGGAAACCTCCGAGCAGCGCGAGCAGGTCCGCGCGTTCGTGGAGACGGGCGCGCGCGGCGTGCTGGGCCTGACCCCACCCGTGCTGCTGATCAGTGCACGGGCGGAGCAGCGCGGCGGGGACGCGGGCTTCGCGGCGCTGCGCACCCTGTTGCAGGAGCGCCTGTCGGAGACGGAACGCACCCGCCTGAAGCTCCTGAGTCCACTGAACACGGTCTCGCAACTCCTGAGCGGCGAGGCCGCCCGCGCCGAGGCGGCCCGCACCACCCTGACTGAGGACCTGCGCGTCCTGGGCGATCTGGAGGCGCAGCGGGCCACGCACGGCGAGACGATGCTGGGCGAACTGGACGGGCAGCTGAACCGCGTGGCGCGCCTCCTGAGTGAGTTCGAGGTCCGCGCCGACCGCTTCATCGACGCGCGGCTGCGTTTCTCGAACCTGCGGGGCCTGCTGAACAGCCGCGAGCTGGAGGAGGACTTCCGGCGCGAGGCGGTCGCGGACCTGCCCGAGGCGATCGACCGGCAGTTCGGCACGATGATCGACCGCTTCGTGGAGGCGAACCTGCACTTCTGGGAGGACGTGCAGGCGTTCCTGATCCGCCGCCAGCCCAGCCAGGAGGTGGCCCGCACCCGCTTCTCGTACGACCGCGCCGCGCTGCTCGAGGGCATCGCCGGGTCGGCCCGCGAGCACCTCGCGACGACGACCGAGCAGGAACTCGCCCGGAACCTCTCGCGGGATGCGGAGGACGCGATGAAGGGCGTGATCGGCGGCCTAGCGGGCGGCGTCGGGATCGGTGCGGGCATCGGCGCGCTCGTGGGCGCCAGCGCGCTGGACTTCACCGGGGGCATCCTGGCGGGCCTGACGCTGGGCAGCCTGGGCCTGTTCGTCCTGCCGAACAAACGCATCCAGGCCCACCGGCAGCTGCGAAACCGCGTGGCGGAACTGCGCGAGGCCCTGGAGCGCATCGTGCGGCGCGAGTTCGAACGCGAGCAGGACCGCGCCGACACGCGCCTGCACGACGCGATCAGTCCCTTCACGCGCTTCACCCGGCAGGAGCAGGCGCGGCTGGACGCGGCCCACACCCGCTCCGGGGAACTGCGCGCCGAACTGGACGCCCTGCAGGGCGAGGTCAAGGCGCTGGGGTAACCGCTCCGGCTGTGCCGCGCGCGGTGACAGCGCCCGTGCAGACGAGTGCGCCGCCCACGCGCCGGGCCCGCCCCTACCCTGGGGCATGAGGCAGAACATCAGCAGCGGCAGCCCCTGGGAAGCGAAGATCGGCTACGCCCGCGCCGTCAAGATCGGGAACGTGGTGCACGTCAGCGGGACGACCGCCACCGTGAACGGCGAGGTCGTCGGCGAGGGCGACCCCGCCGAGCAGACCCGCGCGATCCTCGGGATCATCCGCCGCGCCCTGGAAACCGCCGGGGCGCGCCTGGAGGATGTGGTGCGCACCCGCATCTACGTGACGAACATCCGCCAGTGGGAGGAGATCGGCCTCGCGCACGGCGAGGTCTTCGGCGACATCCGCCCCGCCACGACCATGGTGCAGGTCGCCGCGCTGATCGACCCGCTGCACCTCGTGGAGATCGAGGCCGAGGCGATCCTCCCCTGAGCGGGTGCGGCAGACTGGACGCATGACCGAGGGTGCCCTGGATGAGCTTCGGCGGCTGGACGACCGGCTGCGCGCCGCGCTGCGGGCCGACGCGCGCTTCTCGCACGTGGCGGCGTACGGCAGCGTGCCGCAGGGCCGTGCGGACGCGTTCAGCGAACTAGAGTTCTGGGCGTTCCTGAAGCCCGGCGCGGCCGTGGACGCCGCCGACTGGCTGCGCGGGCACCTCGACCCCCTGCTGGTCCTGACGACCGAGTTCGGCGGGGCGGTCGCGGTGCTGCCCGGCCTGCGCCGCGTGGAACTGCACGTCGCCCCTGCCTCCCGCCTGCCTGAGGTCGAGACGTGGACGCCGCAGCACGTCCGCCCGGAAGCCATGTGCGTCCGGGACAAAGGCGGGCAGCTGATGGGCCACCTGCTCGCGCTGGCCGCCCGGTCGCCCGACCCGGCCGCCGAGGCGCAGGCCACCCTGGAACGAATCGTGAACTGGCTGGTGCTGGGCCTGAACGTCCTGGCGCGCGGTGAGCGGCTGCGTGCCCATGAGACGCTGTGGTGGGTCGAGGGTGGCCTGCTGCGACTGGCACGCCTTCACGAGGGCGCGACCGGGCACTGGGGCAACGCGACCCGCCGCGCGGAGCAGGAACTCAGTCCAGACGCCCTGGCGCGCTTCGCGGCGCTGACCGGCCCGCTGGACGAGCTGGAACGCCGGTACGCGGCGGCGGTCGACTGGGCGCTGGAACTGGCGGCGGGGCTGGGGCTCACGCTGGATGACCGGCTGGCGCAGGAGCTGCGGCGCGGCAGACTGGACGCATGACCTTCCTTCCTGCTGAGGCGCCCCGACTGGGGCTGGGACTGGCCGCGCTGGGGCGGCCCGGGTACATCAACCTGGGGCACGGCGCGGACCTCGCGGACCGCAGCGTGGATGGGCTGCGCGCGCAGGCGTGGGCGGTGCTGGACGAGGCTTGGGCGGCGGGCGTGCGGTATTTCGACACGGCCCGCAGTTACGGGCTGGGAGAGGCGTTCCTGGGCGACTGGCTGACCGCGCGCGGGCTCGGGCCGGAGGCGGACATGCGGGTGGGCAGCAAGTGGGGGTACACGTACGTCGCGGACTGGCGCGTGGACGCCCAGACGCACGAGGTCAAGACCCACGACCTCCCCACGCTGACCCGGCAGTGGCCGGAGACCCTGGCGGCGCTGGGGCGAGCGCCGGACGCGTACCTGATCCACTCGGCGACGCTGGACTCCGGCGTACTGGAGAACGCCGGGGTGCTGGGGCGACTGGCGGAACTGGCTGCGTCGGGCGTGCGGGTGGGCCTGTCCACCAGTGGCCCCGCGCAGGCGGACACGCTGCGCCGCGCGCTGGCGGCTCAGGTGGACGGCGTGAACCCCTTCAGCGTGGTGCAGGCCACCTGGAACGCGCTGGAATCCTCGGCGGGTGCGGCCCTCGCCGAGGCGCACGCGGCGGGCTGGACGGTCGTCGTGAAGGAGGGCGTGGCGAACGGCCGCCTGACCGCCCACGGCCTGACCGGTCAGGGCGACGTGCCCGCGCCCCTGGCCGAACTGGCCCACGAGCACGGGGTCACGCCGGACGCCGTGGCCCTCGCGGCGGTCCTGGCGCAGCCCTGGGCGGACGTGGTGCTCAGCGGGGCGAGCACCACCGGGCAGCTGGCGCAGAACCTCGCCGCGCTGCGCTTGACCCTCCCGGCGGACGCGCTGCGCGACCTGAAGCAACCTCCGGCACAGTACTGGTCGGCCCGCTCCGCGCTGCCCTGGCAGTAGCGCCGAACCTCAACCCCGAACTTCAGCCCGGGACCTCAAGATTGCGTGGGGCCCGGCCCGCAGCCCCCGCTTACACTGCGCTCATGTTCATGAAAGCCCTGCTGGCGTTCATCCCGGTCAGTCTGCTGCTGAAGTACGGCGTGCACGCCCCGCCCATGTGGATCTTCTTCACGGCCGTGCTGGCGATTGTGCCGCTGGCCGACTGGCTGCGCAAGGCCACCGAGCACGTCGCCGTGCACGCCGGACCCACCATCGGCGGCCTGCTGAACGTCACCTTCGGGAACATGGCGGAACTCATCATCGCGATCTTCATCCTGATCAGCGGGAACACTCAGGTCGTCAAGGCACAGATCACCGGGTCGATCATCGGGAACGCGCTGCTGGGTCTGGGCCTCGCCATCGTCGCGGCGGGCTTCGTGAAGGGCGGGGGGCGGCAGAAGTTCAACGCCGCGAACGCCGGGCAGCTGTCCGCCATGCTGTTCCTGACGGTCATCACCCTGACCCTCCCGGCGATCTTCGACTACACCGAGCAGCTCCCCGCCTTCGCCGCAGAGGCCGGCATCCGCGCGAACCTCGACGAGCGCCTGAGCATCGGCGTGGCGATCCTGCTGATCGTCGTGTACCTCCTGAACCTCGTGTACACCCTGGTCACCCACAAGGACGTGTTCGCCGCGCCCGAGGGCGAGGCCGGGCACGGGCACGGCCCGGAGAAACCCTGGTCGCTGCCGGTCGCGCTGGGCGTTCTGCTGGGCGGCACCGCCCTGATCGCCCTGGAATCCGAGATGCTCTCCGGCGCGCTGGAAGCCACCGCGAGCACCCTGGGTCTCAGCGAGTTCTTCCTGGGGATCATCGTGCTGGCCATCGTCGGGAACTTCGCCGAGTACCTCGCCGCCGTGTACTTCGCCCGCAAGGGCCAGATGGACCTCGCCGTGAACATCGGCCTGGGGGCCACCATCCAGGTCGCCCTGCTCACCGCGCCGCTGCTGGTCCTCATCGGGGCGCTGCTCGGGCACCCCATGAACCTCGTGTTCAGCTCCCCGCTGGAACTCATCGCCATCATCGCCGTCGCGCTGATCGTCACGAGCGTCACCAAGGACGGCGAGACCACCTGGTTCGAGGGCGTGCTCCTGATCGCGGTGTACATCGCCCTGGCACTGGCGTTCTACTTCGTCACGCCACGCGGCGCCGAGGAAGCCGGACGGATCCTGCGAGCCCTGGGCGCGTAACCGACCTTGCCCCAGGAATCAGAGCGCGCCCGGTCATTCGCCGGGCGTGTCTTCGTGGCCGTCCGCCAAGGCCTGCAGCGCGGGCCGCAGCGCCGGGAGGTCCACGCGCGCCGTGTGCCAGATCAGGCCCGGCTCAATCCCGAAGTAATCGTGCGCGACCGTGTTCCGAATGTCGCGCAGCAGCACCCAGGGAATCTCCGGGTGGGTGTCCTGCACGCTCTGCGGGATGAACTTCGTCGTCTCGCCCAGCCGCGTCAGGTTGTGCAGCACGGCGTCCCGCACCACCTCGTCCCGTTCGAAGGTCGTCAGGGAGTGCCCGTCCGTGAACGCCACGATCCGGTCGACGGTGCCCAGCAGGTCGAACACCCGCCAGCGCCACCGCTTCGGCCGGTGCGAGCGCGGCGCAGGCTCCGGCACCGCCAGGACGTCCACGGCGTCCTCCAGCACCTCGCGCCGCAGTGGTGGGCGCAGCGCGCCGGGCGTCATGACGTCCACGCGGCGCTTCAGGACGTCCTCGAAAAGGTCGCGCACCCGCATCAGGTCCAGCAGGCCCCGCGCCGGACCGGGCCGGAAGTCGATCAGGATGTCGATGTCACTGTCCGGCCCGGCCTCGCCGCGCGCCACCGACCCGAACACCCGCACGTGCGCCACGCCCAGCGCCTCCCACGCGGGCCGCGCCTCCCGCAGCGCCGCCGCGATGGTCGGCAGGCGCAGGTCCGGGAACAGCGGCTCGACGGCAGGCATGCGCCCCAGGATAGGGCGCGCGGCGCGGGCGAGCCGCTATGCTGACCCTCATGATCGTCGCCGTGGGGCATGACCTGATCGAGATCAGCCGCATCCGGCGCATGCTCGAGCGTGAAGGGAAACGCGCCGAGAAGCTCTTCGCGCCCACCGAACTGGAGTACTGCGCCCGCCTGACCGACCCCGCCCCCAGCCTCGCCGCGCGCTTCGCCGCGAAGGAAGCCTTCCAGAAGGTCTGGCCGCGCCCCCACGGCTGGCGGGACGTGTGGGTGCAGCGCGACCGCACCCCAGGCGGCCCCTTCCCGTTCGCGCCGCCCGTGCTGGGCTTCGCGCCCGACATCGCCGCCGAACTCGCCGAGCGCGGCTGGGTGGCACACCTGACCCTGACGCACACCAAGGAACACGCGTCGGCCGTGGTCATCCTGGAAGCGCGTTAACTGGGGCAACAGTGGGCTGCAGTGGTCTCTAGAGTGAGGGCGTGACTGCCGTACCTGCCACTCCCGGGATCAACCGTGACTACCGCCAGGCCCTGATCCTGCTGACCCTGTACTGGGTGTATTTCGCTGCCCTGTGCGCCGGTCTGCTCTGGTGTATCTGGTGGGTCAGGACGGCCGACCTCCTCCCCCTGTTCCGCTGGCTTCTGCTGCTCCTCCCAGCAGGACTGCTGCTCCACCTGTTGTGGACTTCCGCCCCCAGACGGCGCCCGAAACCGTTCGGGGAGGTCATCAACCTGAACGACCAGCCGGACCTGCGGTCCCTGATTGACGAGGTGGCCCGGCAACTTCAGGTGAACCGGCCAGACGAGGTGCGACTGCTGCCCGACATGAACGCGTACATGTCAGTGCGTGGGGCCCGCTCGACGCTGGGCCTGGGCCTGCCCCTGCTGCTGTCCCTGCCGGAGCCAGAGGTCCGCGCGGTGGTCGCGCACGAACTCGGCCATCTGGGCGGCGGCGACTCGGCGCGGGCATGGCGGCTGTCCGGTCTGGTCGGTGGACTGTTCCGCACCACGCTCAGCCTCCGACAGGGCAATCCGGAACGCCTGGTGGAGCTACTCCCCCAGGGCGTATCGACCATCGCGGTGCTGTACCTGCTGCTGGGCAACCTGATCGCGCTGCCCATGACCGCCATCGCCACTGCGTTCCTGCGGGTGAGCGCCCGGCTGAACCACGCGCAGGAACTGGCCGCCGACCACGCCGCGCAGCAGGTCGCCGGTCCCGAAGCAGCCCGGACCGCGTTGCAACGCATCACCCGCGAGGCGTGGCTGTTCGACGCCTTCATTCAGCAGGACGTGCTCCCACTGGCCGCGGCCGGGTACCGCGTCCCGCTGGCGGACGGATTCCGGATCTTTCTGCGCGGCGAGTGGGCGGAGCGCCTGCGCGGCTGGACGTCCCAGCGTCTCGCCGATCACGAGGCCAGCCTGTCCCATCCATCCCTGCGGACCCGCCTGGGCGCTCTCACCATTCCCGAGAACCTCGTGCCCGCGCCGGACGCGCGCGAGCCCCGGGACGAACACCCGACCGACCTTCTCCGGGACGCAGACGCGCTCGGGGAGAAGGTCTATCAGCCCAGGGCGCGCAAGACTCTGACGGGCGTGACCTGGGCTGAACTGAACGACCTGCACTGGCCCAGCCACTGGCAGCAACTCGCGCAGAACGACGACCTGCGCGTGGCGCTGCGGCACCTGAACCTGCATGACCTGCCCGGCGTGTGCGCTGATCTGAACGCGCACCTGCGGGCCCGTTTCCCTCAGATGCAGTATGAGGGTGTGGGCGGGGACGAACGGCACGCGCTCGTGTCCTGGCTGGCGGTCGGGGTGCTGCTCAGCGCGTTGAAGCAGGGAGCCTGGGCCGCCGCGCAACCCGGCCATTCCTGGGCGGTCACGCGCAACGGCCAGACCCTCACGCCACTGACTGAACTGTGGGCGATGGTGACCAATCCACAGGCCCGCGAGCAGTGGCCCACACGCTTGGCGCAGCTGGGGCTTGAGAACGCGCCACTACTGGAGACCTGAGCCGATGGACGCACGCCGACTGGTAGGCTGCCCGGCATGTCGATTCGCCTGATCGCCACGGACCTGGACGGCACGCTGCTGGACTCCGGCCTGCAGGTGAGGGCCCGCACCCGCGCGGCCCTGGACGCGGCCCGCGCGGCCGGGATCGAGGTGGTGCCGGTCACGGCGCGGCAGCCGCGTGGTCTGGGCTTGATCGCGGCGCAGGCGGGCTTCACCGGCTGGGCGCTGTGCGGAAACGGCGCGCACGGCGTGCACCTGGGCACCGGGGAGACGCTGTTCGAGGCTCACGTGGAGCCATTCGCCCAACAGGCGGTCGCGGCCGCCCTGACCGAGCGGATCGGGGGGCTGCTGTTCGTGTCGGTCCGCGAGCGGGGCGAGGTGTTCGCCGCTCAGGCCGGGTACGCCGAACTGGCGCACTTCGAGGACCACAAGCGGCACCCGCACGAGATGCAGGCCCTGCCCCTTGCGGACGTGCTGGCCGCGCCCAGCCTGAAACTGATCGTCCGACACCCTGAACTCAGCCCTGACGAGCTGCTGCGCGAGGCCCGCGCGCTGGACCATCCTGGAGTGGCGGTCACGCACAGCGGCGCGCCGTTCATCGAGATCCTCGCGGCGGGCGTCAGCAAGGCCTGGGGCCTGTCACGCCTGTGCGCCCATCTGGGTGTCCGTCAGGACGAGGTGCTGGCGTTCGGGGACGCGCCCAACGACGCCGAGATGCTCGCCTGGGCCGGGTGCGGCGTCGCGATGGCCCATGCCCACCCCGACGCCCTGAACGCCGCCGACGAGGTCACGCTGGGCAACGACGAGGACGGCGTGGCGGCCGTGATCGAGACGCTGCCGGAACTGTCCGCCCGCTGACAGCGCGTCCCGCCCGGCCGGGCGTACGCTGGAGCATGAACGCCACCTTCCAGAACGTGGGCCGCCGGGTCGGCCTGAGCCTCTGCCTGCTGGTGGCGACCCCCGCCCTGGCCCAGGGCACACCCCAGGCCCCCAGTCGCCCTGCGGTTCCCAGCATCCGGGTCGCCGCCGAACAGACCGCCCTGACCCGTGGCCGCGCCCTGCTGGCGGACTTCTACGCCGTGAAACTCGACGCCCTGTGGCAGGCCTTCACGCCGGAGGTCCGCGCGCAGTGGGGCACCCTGGCGGACTTCCGCGCGTACCGCGAGGCGGGCGTGCAGACCTTCGGCGCGCAACGCGAGCAGGTCAGTGAACGCACCCTGACCCAGGACGGCGAGACGTTCTACATCCGCAGCGCCACCTTCCAGCGCGACCCGACGACCGTCTGGGCGCTGATCATCGGCTTCACGGGCACCCGCGTGAGCACCTTCGTGATCCTGCGGGAAGGGGAGACCGGGAACGACCCAGTCGCGTTCAGCCTCCGCTGACCGGGGCTGGAGGGGTCGCTCCGCCGCTCTGGCGGGCCAGTTCGCGCCCTGCGTCGTCCGTCACGGTGAACGTGTACCCGCGTTCGCTGCGCGCCACCCAGTTCACGCGCAGGTCCACACACTCCGCCGGGAGCTGCGTCTGCGCCGCCGACGGGTAGCGGTCATCCAGGCTGTCCTCCCGGAACGTTTCCAGCGTGCGCGTCAGGGCGTTCGCGCAGGTCTGCCCCGCCGCGCGCACCGTGACGCTCTGCGCGTCCGACGGCAGGGCGGTTTCCTGCTCGGCCTGCATGGCCTTCACCTGCGCCTCCAGTTCCGTCACGCGCGCCTGGAGCGCCGCGTTCTCCGCGCGGGCCTCGCGGTCCTGACAGCCGCACAGGAGAACGGAACAGAGCAGCAGGGGAAACGCCTTCACGCGCGGCAGCCTACCGCCTGCGGGGGAAGCCCAGATCAGAGTCCGCTCACGAAGGGCTTCATGAAGGTCGCCCCGCCCAGCCACTCTGATGGTCTGGGCAGGGCGAGCAGGGGCGGGCGCGTCAGCGGTTCAGGACACTCACGATCTCCACGTGACTCGTCTGCGGGTAGAAGTCATGCGGGACCACCTCGCCCAGCTTCCAGCCGCGCCGCACCAGATCGCCGACGTCCCGCGCCCACGTCGCCGGATCGCACGACACGTACACCAGCCGGTCCGCCGTGCTCGCGTGAATGTGATCCCGCGCCGCCTCCTCCAGTCCCGCCCGGGGCGGGTCCACCACGATCACGTCCGTGCCCAGCTCACTGAAGCGCGCCGCGTCCCCGTTGCGGAACGTGACGTTCCCCTCGCCGGTGTTCGCCACGTCCTGCCGCCCACGCGCCAGCGCCTCCGCAGACGAGTCCAGCACCGTCACCCGCCGGAAGTGCTTCGCGAGATGACGACCGATCGCGCCCGCCCCGCCGTACAGGTCCACCGCGTGCTCGCCCTCACCGGCCAGCTGCGTCGCCCGGCGGTACGCGAGCCCCGCCGCCTCCGGGTTCACCTGCGCGAACCCCGTCGCGGACACCCGCACCTGCACCTCCCCGAACTGCTCGGTGATCTCACCCTCACCCGCGATGAGTCGCACGCCCGCACTGAACCGCCGCCCCGCCGGCTGCGCCAGGCTCACGCCCACCACCCCGGCCTCCATCAGGTGATCACTGGCCCGCAGGAACGCCTTCGGTTCCCCCGCACCGATCACCGCCGCCACCACCTCACCCGTCAGGCGACTGGCGCGGAACGCCACCTCGGTCGCCGGGTCCAGCCGCTCCGGATCGATGCGGTCCAGCACCGCCTGAATCTGCGGCATCACCAGCGGGTCTGCGCGCACCACCAGCGGATCACTGCCACGCCGCTCACGGTACGCCAGACCCTGCGGCGTCACGAGGTACTGCGCGGTATTCCGGTACCCCCACGCCTGCGGGCTCGGCACGGTCGCCGCCACCCCGTGCCGCACCTTCGCGATGCGGCTCAGGGCCTCCTCCACGAACGCCCGCTTGAAGCCCAGCTGCGCCTCGTAACTCGCGTGCGCCAGATCCGCCGTAGGCAGGTCCGGGCCGTCCACGCGGTCCGGGCTGCGGCGCAGCACCTCCACCGTCACGCCCTGACGCACGCCCTTCCCGCTGCGCACCCGCGCCGTGACCTGCTCACCCGGCAGCGCCCCCCGGACCAGCACCACGCCGGACTCGTCCCGGGCCAGCCCCAGCCCCCCGGCTACAAGTTTCTCGATTTCCAGCGTAAGCAATGCGTCCGACATCCCCACAGCGTAGCGCGGACGACCCCCACCGCGCAGGACCGACCCCACACACGCCCCCACTGGACACGCGCCCCACGGAGTGATACATTCCCTGAGCCCTGAGGCAATCAGGGGCTGTGGCGCAGTTGGGAGCGCGTCTGAATGGCATTCAGAAGGTCAGGGGTTCGAATCCCCTCAGCTCCACCAGAGTAGACCCCTCCACCCGGAGGGGTTTTTTCATGTCTGCAAACGCTGTTTCAGCGGGGCCTGTCGCGCACTGAAAGCCTCTCGGGGCATGCTGCGCCCATGCCCGAACCCACCCAGCTGGAGAGCCTGCGCGTCACCGACGAACCCGCCGCCCGCGCCCTGCGGCAGGACACCCACCTGCTGGGTTTGTTCCTGAGCCCCGCCTCGCCCAGCGACGTGGCGACCCGTGTGGACATGCCCGCGAATCTCGTGCATCACCACGCGCGGCGACTGGCGGCCCTGGGCCTGCTGTTCGAGCAGCGGCGCGAGGCCGGACGCGTGTACTACCAGCTGCGCGCCCGCACCTTCCGGGTGCCCAGCGACCTGCTGCCCCCGCAGGACCCGGACGGCAACGGGCGGGGTGACCTGCGTGACCTCACGGGCCGGTTCATGGCGGCGTACGAGCGCTGCTGGGCGTTCATGCGCGACGGCGAGGAGGACGTGGTCGGCTTCGGGAACACGGAGCATCCTGCCGAGCCCCTGGACGACGTGACCGACCCCATCCCCGTGCCCTTCCCCGCCCACCTGGACCGCCTGACGCTGCGCCTCACGCCGGAACGCTACGCGCGGCTGGCCCGCGACCTGAGCGACGTCCTGACCCGCGCCGCCGCTGAGGGCCACAGCGAGACGGGCGAACCCTGCACACTGGCCGTGCTGACCTTCACCGATCCCGCGCAGCCCGCCGGAACCCTCTCCCTGTCCCGCAACCTCAACACCTTCCTGGGGCTGAATCTGCACAGAGGCACCTGACCTGCCACAGGTGAGCGGTCTCTTTGTCGTTGCGGCTGAAAGAATGATGTGGTCAGCGTCATTCGGTCCAGAAGGGGTCAACATGCAGCGAAAGCGGTTCGAGGCAGCGGTGGATTTTCTCTCCATCCCGGAGCACAACGCGAAGATTCACCGTCGAGAACGCAACTACAAGATTCCCGGCGCAGAGAAGATCAGAGTGCATCTGCAAGCCTTCCGCGCGGGGGAGACGACGAAGGTGGACGTCAACCAGGGCAATACCCTGGACATTCTCGATTGGCGTGTCGTGGATGGGCTGAACCAGATGGCAGCCGCAGACGCCCACGCCTTCCGTCAGGCGCTGGACGCCATCTGGACAGCACCGCTGAGCCCCAGGAATGCCGACCGGTTCTGGGCGGCCATCGACCCGGCGCTGGACAGCATCTCCCCGGACATCTCCAAGCATTTCAACGGTCTGGGGACGCGGGCCAGCGTGGCCTCCTATTTCCTGTTTCTGGCCGACCCGCAGAAGTTCCCGTTCTACCGCCCCAGCTTCGGCGGGAAGGCGATTGAGTACCTGTACGACCGGACAGAAGCACTGGACCGGGCGTCCCCGGGAGCCCTGCTTCATGACTATGGATGCCGCTGCGCCTTCCTGTTGCGGGAATTCAGGGATGCTGGCCTGAAACTGGACGACATGGTGGACCTCCAGAGTGCGCTGTACGTGATGGTTCAGGACCACCTCAAGAAATAGCGTCGGGGGGCAGGGCATCACGGAAAACCCCCGCGCGGGGCGGGGGCTGTGTGGTTATTCGTCGGTTTCGTTTTTCTTCTCGCGTTTGTAGGGGCCTTTTTCCTTCCATTTCAGGCGGACGGGAATCCCGGCGAGTTGCAGGTCCTCGCGGATGCGGTTCTGCAGGAAGCCCTCGTACGCGCGGGTGACGAAGTCGGCGCGGTTGCAGAAGATCGCAAACGTGGGGGGCGCGGTTTCGACCTGGGTCATGAAGTACATCTTGAGTTTCTTCCCGTGGAAGTTCGGGACGGCCTGGCGCATCTGCCAGACTTCCAGCCAGCGGTTGAGTTCGCTGGTGGGGATGCGGCTCTGCCATTTCTCGTGGAGTTTCATGGCTTCGGCGAGCATGTCGTGAATGCCGTACTCGTTGATGGCGCTGGTGTACACGCGCGGCGCGTAGCTGATGTGGTTGAGTTTCTGGTTGAGGTCCTTCTCGACGCGTTTGAGTTCCTCGTCGGGCACGAGGTCCCATTTGTTCACGACGACGATGACGGGTTTGCCGCTGTCGTACGCGAGGTTCGCGAGTTTCAGTTCGTGATCGCCGAGTTCCCCGGCGTTCAGTACCAGCCAGATCAGGTCGCTGCGTTCGATGGCGGCCTGGGAGCGCTGGATGGCGTAGTCCTCGATGGCGGTGTCGGGTTTCTTGCGGATCCCGGCGGTGTCCACGAGCACGAAGCGCTGCCCGCCGTAGTCCCATTCGACGTCCAGGCTGTCGCGGGTGGTGCCGGGCTGGTCGGCGACGATGGCGCGGTCGGTCTGGGTGATGGCGTTCAGGAGGCTGCTCTTGCCGACGTTGGGGCGGCCGATCAGGCTGATGCGGATGGGCGCGATTTCGGGGACGTCCTCGGTGTCCTCGGGCATGTGCGTCAGGACGCGGTCCATGAGGTCGTCGAGGCCGCGGGCGTGCTCGGCGCTGATGGCGATGGGTTCCCCGAAGCCCAGGCCCCACAGTTCGGCCATGTAGACCTCGTGCTTGGGGCTGTCGATCTTGTTCGCGGCGATGATGACGGGTTTCCCGAGGCGGCGCAGCCAGTCGGTGACCTCGTAGTCGGCGGCACTGAGGCCTTCGCGGGGGTCGAGGACGAAGATGATGGCCTGCGCGCCTTCCATGGCCCACTCGGCCTTCTGGCGGATGGCTTCTTCCCACTCGTCTCCGCTCCAGAGGCCCCCGGTGTCGATCAGGGTGATGCGGTGGTTGTGGTACAGCATCAGGCCTTCCTTGGCGTCGCGGGTCACGCCGGGGAAGTCGGCGACGACGGCCTCGCGGCGGCCGATGAGGCGGTTGAACAGGCTGGACTTGCCGACGTTGGGTCGGCCGACGATGGCGACTTTATGCATGGTGACGCTCCTTGTACGGTGTCGGTTCCACCCCGGGCGTCTGGGGGGTTCCGCCGAAACGGCCTGCGCCTCACGGTGAGGGGGCCTGCGACAGACGAGTCTACCGCACCGGGCCGTGCGGGCGTCGGTGCGGAGCGAACGTTTGACGCCGGTGGGGTCAGTTGCTGGGGTTCAGGACGGTGTCGTCGCAGGGCATGAACCACGTGCTGCCGCCGAATCCGCCGGTCGCGGCCGCGCGTTTGAAGCCCAGGACGGCGTTCACGCCGCTGAGTTTCAGAGTCAGGGTGCCGCTGCTGCGCGCCGCGCCGCGGGGCGTGTCGGCCCAGCTGCCGGTGACGGTGTTGCCGCTGCGGGTGCCGTGGAAGACGTTCGTCCAGCTTTTCCCACCGTCGCTGCTCAGGCCGACCCACCAGACCTGCGTGCCGATCTGCCGGACGTGGTACGTGCCGCCGTCGTTGGCGCGCCACGTGCCGTTCAGGTCGGGCGGCGCGGCGCACAGGGCCTGCGCGGGGGTGCCGTTCAGGGCGGCGAGGCTGAGGGTGAGGGTGGCGGCGCGGATCAGCAGTGTCTTCATGGGTGTGCCCTCCTGGGTAATGTGCCCAGAGGGTACGTGGGGGGCCGTGATCGCCCCATGATCGCTGCATACCGCCCGGTGGGGCATGGATTGGGGGGGCGTGCTGCACGCGTTTTTCTGATATATGCGCATGAGTTGACGCGCGCCGCATACCGCGTTATCCTGTTTCTATCACCGTCCGAGAAGGGCGGATTTTTCGTTTTGAGCCCCTGGTTGATGCCCTGTGCGTGCCGCAGGTGCGGCAACCCCGGCGGTCCGGGTCGCGTAGCGTGCAGGTGTGAACACCACCCTGAACCTGGGCAGTCTGGGCGCGAGTACCGGCATCCTCGCGGCAGGCCTGATTTTCGCGTACGGCGTGTGGCTGGGCCGCCGTGATCTGGGCCTTCGGGCGGCCATGGGTGTCATGGTGGCGGTCCTGCTGGGCGGTCTGCTTCCCATGATCGTCATGTGGAGCGTGCCGCAACTCCTCTTTCCCAGCTCGGGAGGCCTGAGGGGCAGCGTCCTGATGGTGCTCTGGAACATCGTTTCGGCGGGGCTGGCGTTCCTGCCGTGGCTGGTCGCCGGGAACTGGCTGGAGATCCTGCGCCGCGAAGGCCCCAACACGTGAACCGGGGCAGGGCGGATTCGGATGAATAGCCTTGACCGCCCCTGCATACCGCGCTATAGTTTTGGACATCACCGCCCACGAGGCGGATTTTTTATTGCTGTTCCCGCCTAGCTTTCCAGGGTGGTGAGGTCGCCGGGGTCCTGCCCGAGCGCCTGGGCGCGCAGGACGCGGCGCATGATCTTCCCGCTGCGGGTCTTGGGCAGCGCCGTGACGACGCGGATCTCGCCGGGCGTGGCGATGGGGCCGAGTTCGCGCCGGACGTGTTCGCTGATGCTGGCGCGCAGGCCCCGCCCCACCTGATCCTCGTACCCGCGCCGGAGGATGACGTGCGCGACGATGCTCTCGCCTTTCAGGTCGTCGGGAACGCCGATCACGGCGGCCTCCACGACGGCGGGGTGGGACACCAGGGCGTCCTCGACGTCGGCGCTGCCGATGCGGTGCCCGGCGACGTTCAGCACGTCGTCCGCGCGGCCCAGGATGCTGATGTACCCGCGCTCGTCCCGCACGGCGAGGTCCCCGGACAGGTACCCGGCGGGGTTCTCGGTCCAGACCTGCGCGTACTTGTCGGGGTTGCCGTGAATGCCGCGCATCATGCCGGGCGTGGGGCGGCGCAGCACGAGGTGCCCCTGCACGCCGTCCGGGAGGCGCTGTCCCTGCTCGTCGACCACGTCGGCGTCCACGCCCGCCAGGGGGCGGCCCACGAAGCCGGGCCGGGCGGGCCAGCGCGGGTGGGTGCCCAGGATCGGCGCGCCCAGTTCCGTCTGCCACCAGTGGTCGATGACGACCGCGTGCGCGCCCTCCTCCAGCCCCCCGGCGAGGTGCTGCTGCGCCCAGCGCCACGCCTCCGGGTTCAGGGCCTCGCCCGCGCAGGCGATCACGCGCAGGCTGCTCAGGTCGTGCCCCTTCAGCACGTCGGGGCCGAGTTTCATGAACAGGCGAAGCGCGGTGGGCGCGGTGAACAGCACGTTCACGCCGTAGCGTTCGACGGCGCGCCAGAACACGCCGGGGTCCGGGAAGTCCGGCGCGCCCTCGCGGAAGAGGACGGTCGCCCCGGCGGCCAGCGGCGCGTACACGATGTAACTGTGCCCGACGATCCAGCCGATGTCGCTGGTGCAGAAGAACACGTCCCCGGCCCGGACGTCGAACAGTTGCCCAAGGTGGTAGGTGCTGGCGACCATGTACCCGCCGTGCGTGTGAATGACCCCCTTGGGTTTCCCGGTGCTGCCGGACGTGTACAGCACGTACAGCGGGTGCTCAGCGTTCACGGGTACCGCCCCGGCACGGCCGTGCGTGAACAGGCTCTCCCAGGGGACGGTGCGGGCGTCGTGCTCCCGCTGATACGTCTTGATGCGTTCCCACAGCACGAGGTGCTCCACGCCGCCCAGTTCCGCGATGGCTTCCGAGGCGATGGCGTACAGGTCCACGAGTTTCCCACGCCGGTACCCGACGTCCGCCGTGATGACCACGCGCGCCCCGGCGTCCGTGATGCGGTCACGCAGCGCGCCCACGCCCAGGCCCGCGTACACGACCGAATGCACCGCGCCCAGGCGCGCGCAGGCCAGCATGGCGACCACGCCCTCCGGGGTCAGGGGCAGGTAGATCACCACGCGGTCGCCCGCCTTGACGCCCAGCGCGCGCAGGCCAGCGGCGGCCCGCTCGACCCGTTCGTGCAGCATGCCGTACGTGATGACCTGCGCCTCCTCGGTCTCCGACAGCCAGATCAGCGCCGCGCGCGTCCGCGCCTCGCCCCGCGCGTGGCGGTCCAGGGCACTCAGGGTGATGTTCGTCTCGCCGTCCGCGAACCACTGCATGTGCGGGCGGTTCCAGGTCAGGCCCGTCGTGGGCGTTTTCGTCCACTCGAACTGCCGGGCCTGCGCCAGCCAGAACGCGTCCGGGTCACGGCGGGCCGCCTCGATATCCGCATCCGGGTCGCTCCGCAGGCGGCGCAGCACGGACTCGGGAACAGACCAGCGGTCAGGGCGATGGGCATCCGTCATGGGTGGAACCTCCGTGGGGGAGCGGCGTCGGGTTGTGCGTGTCACTCAGTGTAATTGGGAAGTGGGGAGTGGGGAGGAGGAAGTGGAAAAGGCAGCGGAGGCTGTCGCCTCCGAAAACCTTCCGCCGGGTGGTCTGGGTGGACCACCGGATCCACTCCCCACTCCCGACTTCCTACTCACTTCACCGTCTGATCGCCCATCGGTCTTTATGTCTTAAGCATAATTCGTGCTATACTTTTCTTGTGAAGAACGTGCCCCTGACCCTCGATTTCGGCACCGTGCGGCTGCCTGTCAGCGCGGACGGCCTCCTCCACGCGGCGGCGGCCCTGACGCAGCTGGGCGTCCCCGAAGATGCTCACGGCCTCACCCTCGCCACGCACGACCTGACCCCCGACACCGCCGACTTCGGCGCCGGACCGGAGGACGCCCTGAGCGTTCCCGCATTCACCACGCTGTGCTTCGCGCTGGACACCACCCAGGCCCGCCGCTGGCGCAGGCGGGCGCAGGACCTGCTGGCCCGCGCGCTACAGGGCGACGTGCGCCTCGCCGCGAGCATCGCCGAACGCAACCCGGACCCCGAAGCGCGCCGCTGGCTGGCCGCGCGCCTGGACAGCACCCACGCCCGCCGGGAACTCATGAGCACCGTCGCCCGGCACGGCGGCGCCGGGAACGTGTACGGGCAGCTGGGCAGCATCAGCAACCGCAGCGTCCTGGGCACCGACAGCGCCACCATCCGCCGGGAACGCGGCGTGAAACACACCCGCGACGGCCTGAGCAGCACCGAACTCCTGCGCCTCGCGTACCTCGACGCCGCCACCACCCGCGCCATCCAGGACCGCGGCGCGCACGGCAACGCCGCCATCCTGCGGCTGCACGAGCACCTCGCGCGGCACGAACGGCAGGGCTGGAGCAGCACCCAGCCACCCCAGGCAGGCTGACGTCCACCCAGGGGCGGCGGGTTTCTCTGTCCGCTGCCCTCATGCTGGCCCGCTAGAATCCGGCACGTGCCGTCACTCCTGATCCGCCTCGTTCTGGCCGAGGTCACGCGCTGGTACGCGGCGGGCGTCGCGCTGTTCCTCGCGCTGCAACTCACGGACGCCCTGAGCAGCACCGTCGCGAACCTCATCACGTACAAACCCGCGTTCGGCACCGCCGCCGCCGCCTTCCTGAGCCTCGCGCCCAGCTTCCTGAACCGCAGCCTCGTGCTGGCCGTGCCCTTCGCGATCCTGCTCGCGCTGGCACGCATGCAGAGCGACAACGAACTCAAGGCCATCAGCGCCGGGGGCGTGCCGCCGCTGCGGCTGGTGTGGCCCCTCGCGCTGCCGTTCCTGCTCGTCGCGGCCGTCACGTACGCGAACGCCAACCAGTTCGCGCCGCAGGGGATGGCCCGCTGGTGGAACACCTGGTACGGCGTGTACAACATGACCCCCCCACCCCCCGAACAGCTGCGCTACACCTACGCCCCGCCCGGCGCGCTGTACTACGCCGGGAAGGTCATCACGCCGCCCGGCAGCGACGAGGCGCAGCTGCAGGGCGTCATGGTGCAGCGCGGTCAGACCATCCTGACCGCCAGCACCGGCACCTGGAACACCCGCACGCGCACCTGGACGCTGCTGGCGCCCTGGGAAACCCGCCCCGGCCAGCCCCCCCGCGCCCTGACCGGACCGGTCACCGTGCCGCAGACCGACCGCCTGCGCCCCGCCATCATCGAGGTGGAACAGACCACCACCCCGGTCCTGCGGGGGCGCGCCGCCGACCCCGGCCTGCCCGGCACCGACCGACGCGAGGCCGCGTTCACCGTCGCTCAGCGCACCGCCGACCCCGTCACGCCCATCATCTTCGCGCTGGCCGCCGGGGCGCTGGGCCTGCTGCTGCGCAACCGCGCCGCCGCGTTCGGCGCCGTGCTGGTGTTCCTGGTGGGCTTCTACGCCCTGTGGACGACCATGCCCGGCCTGGCGCGCGCCGGGGCGGTGCAGCCCGACCTGGCCGCCTGGACGCCGAACATCGCGTTCCTGATCCTCGCCGCGGCGCTGGCCTGGAGGCTCCGGTGACCCGCCCCGCCACCCCGCGCGCCCCACGAGCCGCGCCGCGCCTGAAGACCTTCGAACGGTACGTCCTCGCGGAGATCGCGCCGCTGCTGTTCGGCGCGCTGGCCGCCGTGATCGCCCTGCTGGTCGTCGCCAGCCTGGAACGCTACCTCGCGCCGCTGCTCGCCAAGGGCGCCCCACCCCTGCTCGTCGCGCGCCTCCTCGCGCTGAACGTCCCCGAGGCCGCCGCGCGCGCCCTGCCCATCGCCCTGATGTTCGCCGTGCTGCTCGGCCTCTCCCGGCTGGCCGCCGACAGCGAGATCAAGAGCGCCCTGGCCGCCGGGATTCCCGCCACGCGCCTCTACCGCCCCGTCCTGATCCTCGCCGCTGCCGTCACCACCCTCGCGTTCGCGCTCGGCGAGGGCCTCGTCCCCCGCGCGCAGACGCAGATCGGGGAAGTGCAGCGGCAGATCGTCCTCGCCAACCCCCGCGTCCTCGGCCTCGGCGAGCAGAACGTCGTCCTGCGCGACGCACTGGGCCGCGCCATCAGCATCGGCCAGATCCTCCCCGGCGGGGAACTCCGCGACCTGCGCATCGTCACCATGCAGGACAGCCTCCCCCCCCGCGAGGTCATCACCGCCCGCGAGGGCCGCCTCGTGCCCGGCAGCACCACCCTGACGCTGAAAGACGGACAGCGCGTCACGTACCAGGACGCCCGCCCCGTCACCATCCTCAGCTTCAGGGAAGGCACCCTGCCCCTGCAGGACACCGGCACCGACCTCGGCAGCGCCGCGCAGGCCCGCCCCGTCAACGACCCCCTCCCGACCCTGTGGGCACGCGTGAACACCTACCGCACCCAGGGCGTCCAGGCGCCCGCCGAATTCACCGCGCTGCACCAGAAGTTCGCCGCGCCCCTCGCCGCACTTGCCCTGGCGTTCTTCGGCGTCAGCCTCGCCGTGTTCAGCTTCCGCAGTGGCCGCAACGTCGGCTTCGTCTGGGCCCTCATGCTGACCTTCGCGTACTACGCCACGTACAGCGTCTTCAACGTCATGGGCGAAAAAGGCGCGCTGCCTGGCGCCGTCGCCGCGTACGCCCCCGACCTCGTCGCCGTCCTCGCGGGTAGCCTGCTGCTCTGGCTCAGCGCCCGCCGGTAGGTCGACCGGGATCAGTACAGCACCGAGCCGCCCGCCTTCAGGGCGAAGTGCACGCGGCGCAGCGCCACCGCCTGCGCGCGTGACAGTGGCAGCCCGCCGTCCAGCCGGGCGAGCGCCCGCGCGTGCAGCGCCATGCGGTGCGGCGCGTCGGTATCCAGCGTGCCCACGTACTCGAACGTCACCGCGCCCCCCAGATCGTCCACCAGCGCGTCCAGCCGTTCCAGCGAATCGGACTTGCGGCGGCCCCGGTGGATCAGGTCCTCATCATACCGCCGCACGTGGAACTTGTGGTCACTCTGCACGTGAAAGCCCGTGAAGCCCAGCGCCCGCGCGTGCGTAAGCGCCACGCGGATGGCCTCGCGTTCCGCCAGCCCCTCATGCCCCGCCGTGTCCGGCAGGTTCAGCGCATACGGCCGGTCACCCAGCAGGTACCCCAGGCTCAGGTGCCCGTCGGTCTTGTCGGCGCTGCCGTCCGTCCGGACGCGCACTACCCCCACCCCCGGCAGATCGGCCCGCAGGGCCGCCAGCCCAGCCGTGTCGGGCTCACCCCCGGCGGCCAGATCGGTCAGCGCGCGGGCCACCAGCGCCGCCCGCACCGCACGGCCCTCCTGCACAGCCCGGTCGGCTGAATCGGCGATGTCATGCCACTCCAGGAACCCCAGCGCCCCGGCATGCCGCGCGGCCAGCGCCGCCACATCACGCGAACGGGGCAGGCCATACGGCACGCCGTCCAGCACGTACCCCGGCAGCCCGCCGGGCGCGACGACCAGCGAGGCTCGCTGATGCCGCGCAGATGCAGGACTCACCACAGTTGACCCCCAGCCTGATCAGCCAGGGGGCGGGCAGTGCGCCGGCGAGTGAACGACCCCGTCAAGGCGAGAGTGTGCCTTCCACCTGCGTGGCCTGAATGGCGGTCAGGGCGATGGTGTACACGATGTCGTCCACGAGCGCGCCGCGACTGAGGTCGTTGACGGGTTTACGCAGGCCCTGGAGCATGGGGCCGACGGCGACGACGCCAGCGGCGCGCTGCACGGCCTTGTAGGTGGTGTTGCCGGTGTTCAGGTCGGGGAAGATGAACACGGTGGCGCGGCCCGCGACGGGGCTGCCGGGGGCTTTCTGCTGCCCGACCGACAGGACGCTGGCGGCGTCGTACTGCATGGGGCCGTCGACCAGCAGGTCCGGGCGGCGCTGGCGGACCAGGGCGGTGGCGGCCTTGACCTTCTCGACGTCCTCGCCGCTGCCGGATTCCCCGGTGGAGTAGGACAGCATGGCGACCCGGGGGGTGATGCCGAACGCGCGGGCGCTGTCGGCGCTCTGGATGGCGATGTCGGCGAGTTCCTCGGCGTTCGGGTTGGGGTTGATGGCGGCGTCGCCGTACACGAGGACCTGTTCGGGCATCAGCATGAAGAACACGCTGCTGACGAGTTTCGAGCCGGGCGCGGTCTTGATGAGTTGCAGCGCGGGCCGCACGGTGTTCGCGGTCGTGTGGATCGCGCCGGACACGAGGCCGTCCACCTCGCCCAGCGCGAGCATCATGGTGCCCAGGACGACGGTGTCCTCCAGTTGCGCCTCGGCCTGCGGGGCGGTCAGGCCCTTGCTCTTTCTCAGTTCGACCATCGGGGCGACGTACAGCGCGCGGACGGTGTCGGGGTCGAGGACTTCCAGCCCGTCGGGCAGCGTGAGGCCCTGTCCCTCGGCCACCTGCCGCACCCGCTCGGGCTTGGCGAGCAGGACGGGGCGCGCGATGCCCTTCTCGACGCAGCGGATCGCGGCCTTCACGGTGCGTGGCTCGTCCCCCTCGGGCAGCACGATGCGTTTGGCGGCCGCGCGGGCCTTCTGGATGAGTTCGTACCGGAACGCGCTGGGTGGCAGGCGGCGCTCGCCGTTCAGCGGGGCGCGCAGGCGCGTGCCGAGCGGCACGGTGTCCAGCCGGTCCGCGATGAAGTCCAGCATGCGGTCCATGCGCTGCGGGTCGTCGTGCGGCACGCGCGCGTCCAGCCGCGAGAGGCGCGAGGCGGTCTCGAAGGAGTTCGTGTTCACCCGCAGGACCGGCAGGGTGCTGCCCAGCGCGGCGCGGCACAGCCGCTCGATGCTGTCCTCGGGGCCGCTGCCGGACGTGAACATCAGCCCCGCCAGCGGCACGCCGCTGAGGTGCGACAGCGCGGCGGCCATGATGACGTCCTCTCGGTCGCCGGGCGTGACGACCAGCGCGCCCGGCACGAACAGGTGCGCCATGCGCGGCACGGTGCGGGCCGTCACGACGGTGCTCGTCACGCGGCGCACGGCGGCCTCGCCCTCGTTCACCACGTCGGCCCGCAGGTGCCGGGCGATATCCAGCGTGCGCGGCGCGTTCAGGCCCGCCGACTGCGACACCACGCCCAGCAGCGGCAGCTCCCCGCTGGCCAGCACGCGACTGCGCGAGCGCAACTCCGCCATCAGCGTGCCGTAGTCCAGGCCCGGCGGGGCGAAGTTCAGCACGTACCCGCTGAGGCCCGAGCCGTCGCTGCGCCGGTACGCCTGCGCGGCGATCTCCAGCTCGTCCGCCAGTTCGCCCGGCGTGACGCCCGCCAGACTCGACACCAGGACCGTGTCCGCCTGGAGGTTCCGCGCGAGGCTGGCGTTCAGCGCCCCGGCGTAGGTGTTCCGTTCGTTCAGCGCCAGCCCCTCGGCGATCAGGACGTCCGCGCCACCCTGCGTGACCTCCTGCGCGAGGGCCACGACGCTCTCCATCAGGTCCTCCTCGCCCCCGTGACTGAGCTGCTCCTCGGCCAGCGCCAGCGCGATCGGGTCGGGCACGCTCAGGTGCGCCAGCGCCCGCGCGAAATGCACGCTGTCGTCGGTGCTCAGCTCGTGCGTCTGCGCGATCGGTTTCAGGAACGCGACCTTCAATCCCTGCCGTTCCAGCGCCCGCGTGAGGCCCAGCGCCGTGCTGCTCAGGCCCACGCCGTTGCGGGTCGGGGCGACGAAGAGGGTTTTCATGCCTGGGCTCCCTTCTGCTCGGCCAGCAGGTCCTGGGTCTGCTGCGCGATCATCAGTTCCTCGTTCGTGTTCACGACCAGCGCCGCCAGAGCGCCCGGCGCGCTGATCACGCCCGACTGCCCGCGCACCGCCGCCGCGTTCGCCGCCTCGTCCACCCGCGCGCCCAGCACCGCCAGCCGCGCGAGCACCGCGCCGCGCACCCAGGCGCTGTTCTCCCCGATGCCGCCCGTGAACACCAGCCCATCCAACCGGCCCATCGCCGCCGCCATCCCCGCCATCTGCTTGGCGAGACGGTGCACGAACACGTCCAGCGCCAGCCGCGCCCCCGGATGCCCACGCCCCGCCGCTTCCTCCAGCTCACGCATGTCGTTGCTCAGACCCGACAGGCCCAGCAGGCCACTCTCGCGGTTCAGCGCGGCCGTCACCTCCGACAGGCTCAGGCCCGCCTGCCGCGCGATGTAATCATGCAGGCCCGGGTCCACGTCCCCGCTGCGGGTGCCCATGACCAGCCCCTCCAGCGGCGTCAGGCCCATGCTGGTATCCACGCTGCGGCCACCCTGCACCGCGCACACGCTGCACCCGTTCCCCAGGTGCGCCGTCACCAGATTCAACTCCGAGATCGGCCGCCCCAGCAGATCAGCCGCGCGGGCCGCCACGAACGCGTGACTCGTCCCGTGAAACCCATACCGGCGCACCCCGTGCTGCCGGTACCAGTCCCCCGGCACCGCGTACCGGAACGCGACCTCCGGCATGCTCTGATGGAACGCCGTGTCGAACACCGCCACGTGCGCCGCGTCCGGGAACGCCGCCTGCGCCGCCTCGATCCCCGCGATGTTCGCCGGATTGTGCAGCGGCGCCAGCGGCACGCACGCCCGGATCTCCGCCAGCACCTCCGGCGTGATCAGCGCCGGAGCACTGAAGCGCTCCCCGCCGTGCACCACCCGGTGCCCCACCGCGCCCACCCCCGCGCGCACGCCCACTTCATCCAGCGCGCCCGCGATCACCGCGAACGCCTCCGCGTAACTGCCGCCCCGCAGATCCACCGCGCGCCGCACACCGTCCACCTCAAGGCGCGCCGACGCGCCCGCCGACCCCAGCCGCTCCGCCAGCCCCGACAGCCGCACCTGCCCACCCTGCACGTCGAGCAACGCGAACTTCACGCTGCTCGACCCGCAATTCAGCACCAGAGTCCACATGCGCCCATTCTGACAGTGGACACAGTGACGCGCGGCACCGCGCATGAGAAACGGCCTTCACGTCGGGTGAAGGCCGAAAATCAGGGGTGGGGTTTAGCTCTGGCCGGTGTCCAGCCAGGGGCCGACCTGCTCGTCGAGGTCCGTCCAGTTCAGCGCGCGGCCCAGGCGCCACTCGCCGGGCGTGGTGCTGCGCGCGGACCACACGTGCGTGGCGTCACCCATGTCCAGGCGTTGCAGGCCCAGCGCGCTCGCCTGTTGCAGCAGGGCGCCCATGCCCTGCGCGGCCAGGGTGTGCGCGCCGTGCTGGATCTGTCCGTTCGTGAACAGCCAGGTTTCCACCGGTTCGGCCGCTGGGGCGGTCAGGTTGAAGGCGAACGGACTGGTGGGGGTGGCCGGGGTGGCCGCGGGAGCCGGTGCGGCGGCGGGGGTCGGGGCGCTGCCGCCGGAGAGGAGCGTGTCGAACAGGGCCGAGGCGTTCGCGGCGGGGGCTGGGGTGGGCGGGGCCGTGACGGGTGCCGACGGGCTGGCGGGTCCCGGACCATTGCCGCCGAATCCGAAGGGGTCGGTGCGGGCCGCGATGGCCGGGCCGGGGTCGGTGTCCGGGACGGTGCTGTCCTGGAAGTCGAACACGTCCAGCAGGCCGCTCAGGGCGTCCTGACCGAAGGTGGCGGTCACTTCCTGAGCGGCGCGGTACTCGGCGTGCGCCTCGGTGAGGAGCGCTTCGGCGTCGTGCAGGGTCTGCTCGTAGCGTTCGCGGGCCTGGGCGCTCATGCGGCCCAGGTGGCGCTGGGCGCGCAGGGTGTCGGCCAGGCGGCCCAGGCGCTGGGTGGTTTCCCCGGCCAGCCCGCGGACCATGTCGTACTCGCGCACGACCCGGTCGGCGCGGGCGTCGAAGTCCTCGCGTTCCTGCGCGGCGGCGCCCATGCGGCGTTCCAGGTGCGTCCACAGGTCCGCGAGGTCCATGCTGGCGCCCTGCGTGAGGGCCGTGCGGGCCTGCGCGATCATGGGTGCGAGCGCCTCGCTGGCGCCGGGCACGTTGCGGGCCGAGCGTTCGATGTCCAGCAGTTCCCGCTGCGCCTCGAGCTGCGCGCTGGCGTTCACGCCGGCGGCCAGGGCGGCCTGCATGCCCTGCAGTTCCTGCAGTTCGTCGGTGGCCAGGCTGCCGCTGTCGAGCAGGTGGCGGGCGGAGTCCAGCGCGATGCGCATGTCGGCCGTGGCGGTCGCCTGGGCGAGTGCCGTTTCCAGCTGGGTCAGCTGGGCGCGCTGTTCACTGAGCAGGCGTTCCCGCTCAACTTTCAGCTGGGCGCGCCATTCCTCGACGAGTTCGGCGGTCAGCTGGCCCTGGCCCTGCAGGCCGCGCAGGCGGTCGTGCTGTTCGCGCAGGGTCGGTCGGCTGTGCAGCAGGGGCAGGAATTCGCGTTCGGTCAGGCTCAGCTGCTGCGCGGCGTGTTCCTGTTCCAGCGCCAGCACGCGGGCCTGCGCGTCCGGGTCGAGGATCGTGGCGGAGGTCGGGATGACGGTCTGATCCGCCTGCACGGTCTGCACGACGGACGATTCGAGCATCTTGCGGAGGTTGAAGGTGATGGTCCGGGCGCGGTCGACCTCGCCGGGCAGCAGGGTCCCCTGCTTCTGCGCCTCGTCAATCTGGCTGATCAGGGTGTCCAGGCGGCGGACGTCCTTGCCGCCCATGCCCTGCACCCGCTCGAACGCCGCTTTCAGTTCCGCGAGGTCCTGCCCCTGCTCGATCAGGCCCTCCTGCAGGCGGCGGTCCATGGTGTCGATCAGGTTCTGCGCCTCGGTGACGAGATCCCCGACGTCCCGGCCGTCTTTCTCCTCCTGCCGGGCGACGGTCAGCACGCCGCGCAGGCGCTGCGTTTCCGGCCAGTCGAAGTACAGCGAGAAGCGCCGCGCGGCTTCCTCCAGCGCCGGGATCTGACTGCCCTGCGCGGGCAGCATGCGTTCCTGGGTGGCCTTGATGAGTTCGCCCAGCACCTCGGAGACGCGTTTTTTCGCCAGTGGTGCGGGTACGCTCAGCTGCAGTCGTTTGAAGACTTCCTTCTTGAGGATGTCCTCGAGTGCGGCCACGTCCAGCAGTTCCAGCGTGGACCCGCGCGACTGGGCGGCTTCCTGGAGAATGCGCTCCAGCGCGCGGGGTGACACGAGGTCCCCCAGCATCTGAACAGGTAAACGGTGCAAGCTGGCCATTAGACGTCCTCGTCCCAGTCAATCACAGTGTGATGAACGGTGGTGTGACCGCTGCCGCCCGCGCTGCCCATCAGGCCAAACTGCACGCACAGCCCCCGGAACCCGAACGCGAGCAGGCCCAGCGCCCCGGCCGCCAGCAGCGCCCAGAACGGCAGCGCGTACGCTCCCTGCGAGAGGGTCACGTTGGTCAGGCCGGCCAGCGCACCGGCGCTCGTGGCGTCCCCGATGGCCCCCAGGAAGCCGAACACGCCCTCCAGGAACAGCGGCAGCAGCAGGAGGATCAGCCCGCCCGTGATGGCGCGCCAGTACACGTTACGGCCCCCGAACGCCAGGTTCAGCAGGTACAGCGGGGCAGCCACACCCAGGCCCAGCAGCAGGAACACCAGGGCGCGCAGCCAGCCGCTGAACCAGCCGGCCGTTCCCAGCGACGTGCGGTCCAGAGCGCTGACCGGCTCGCCCTGCGCGGCCTGCTCGGCGTTCGCCAGCCCGGAGATCAGGGCCTGCACGTCGCTGGGGCGCAGCGCGGCGCGGTTCTGCGCGGACTCCAGTCCGCCCTGCAACGCCTGGAATGCCGTGGTGTCCCGCAGGGGCGTGCCGGTCCGGCCCAGCAGCGTCGCCGCCTCCTGCAGCGCGGTGCGGGCGCGGGCGCCATCCGCGTGGCCGGTGGCGGCCAGCGCGCGGCCCAGGGCGGCGTACACCGCTTCGGTCCCGCTGGACCGCGTGGTCCCGGCCCCGGAGGTGGGGGGCGTGGTGCTGCCGGTCCCGGTGCCTGCCGTGCCCGGCGTGGTGGCCGGGTTCTGGCTGGTGCTGGGCGGGCTCGGCTGGGCTGGTGCGGGGGTCGCCGGGGGCGTGCCGGTCGCGCTGGGTGGCGTGGTCAGCGCCTGCGCGAAGGTCCGCGTTCCCTGCCGCAGGGTCGTCAGCGAGGTGCCCAGGGCCGCCGTATCGCCCCCTGTCAGCTGACGCAGGGCGTCCCCGAACTGCGAGAGTTTCAGGGTGCCCGCGCTGCTGGAATCCTGCACCACCGTGAACCACCCGGTCGCGCGGGCCAGGTTCACGTACGACGCGGTCGTCTGCGTGGCCTGCGTGGCCTGCAGGGACGCGCTGACCTTCTGCACCGCCGCGCGCTGCAACCGCCACGCGGTGCGTTCCAGGCGGCCGGCCCGGGCGTCGGTGGCCAGGGCCTGCGCCGCCTCGCCCGTCAGGCCGAACTCACGCGACAGGACCCGCAACTGCGCGTCGGCATTGGCGGGCTGCTCGCCCAGGGCCACCAGACTCTGGTCGTACAGCGCCTTGCGCATCAGGCCGCGGGCCAGCTGCACCTGCGCTTCCAGTTCCGCCGGGGTGCGGGCCAGGGCCGCGCGGCTGCGGCTCAGCGCGTCCCGCAGGCCACTGACGATCTGCTGATTGCGCAGCGTGGGGGCCAGGTCATCCAGCGCCTTGCCCGCCGCGTCCAGGCGGTTCAGGGCCGCCTCGGCCGACTGGGCGCGCGCCTGCACCGCGCCGTCCAGGTTGGAGGCCAGCGCGCCGTACGCGGTGAGGTTCTGCGCGCCGGCCGCGCCCAGCAGCGCCGTGACGACCCAGGCCAGTCCTGCCCGGCGCAGGTTCACGCCGCCACCTTGATCTGCTGCAGCTCCACGAGCAGCCGGCCCACGTTCGCCTGCGAGTTCGCGATCACGGCCACGCAGTACTCGCCGAGCGGGCACACGCACACGGTCTGCCCGCCCAGGTCGGCCGACAGCAGCCGCAGCGCCCGCTTCTGGAACAGCATGGCGCTGGCCGCCACCACACCCGCCAGGCCGTTGGCGTCCTTCACGGCCCGCACGCGCAGCACCTCGCCGTTGGCGCGGCAGACCATCACGCCCTGCACGCCCGCCAGTCGGCCCAGCGTCTGAATCAGGGTGTCCTGATCGAGCGTGGTGGCCAGGTCGTACGAGCGTCCGGTCAGGCCGGTCGCGAACTCCGGATCGTCGAACTCGAAATCGTCTGCACCCAGGCCCAGGTCATCCCACCCGCCGGTGTCCTGCGGGTCGTCCCAGGTGGCGTGCGGACCACTCTCGATGAACAGGGTGGGGGCCTTGGGGTATTTCTCGGCCATCTGGCCGGACAGGCTCAGCAGTTCCCGCCGCGCCCGGGCGGCCGGCATCACGGCACTCAGGCGCGACAGCAGCGGCCCGGAGAGCAGGCGCTGCATCTCCTGGGCACTCACGGTTTCCGGCAGCAGGTTCTGCTCGCGCAGCACCGACCGCACCATCGTTTCAGCCGCCCGCTCAGAGACCACGCCAGCCAGGGCGCGGACGGTCATGGTGTACACAGCGTTCGTCATGAGGGACCTCAAGCCAGTATAGGTACACCGGACTTACATGATTATCTCATCCGAGCGGGCGTGAACGTTCCGCAGCGCCCCTGCTATACTTCCAGCCGCCAGTTGCGCCCCACGCACTCGTAGCTCAGCTGGATAGAGCGGCCCCCTCCTAAGGGGCAGGCCCCGCGTTCGAATCGCGGCGAGTGCACCAGAAAAAACCCCGCTCAGCGCGGGGTTCTGTTTTTCTGTGAGTCCGCCCGGCGGGGCGCGTGACCAACGCGTGACCAACCGGCGTCAATAGCAAAGTGTCGTGCTCTTGGATATTTCCCACTTGGTTCCGTCGCGCTCCTTGCCTGAACTGCCGATCACAGAGAGCCAAGGGAAATCCATCTCAATAATCGACGCATTGGTTTTTGACCAGAAAATGACTACGTAGCTAGAGAAAGCGCTGTAATCGAAGCTTTTGGTTGCTTGGTTCAGTTCGGTTCCCTTGTAAAGAACCGCGTCAACCTTATAACCCTTCGACCATCCGCTATTTGTGCGGTATTTCGCGCATACGGATACCCGTTCGGCGGCAATGGCATTTCCCAACATCAGAAACGCTGCGATGGCCAGAAATTTTTTCATAGCTTCACTATTACCTTTTTTGTTGTCACGCGTGCCTGACGCGGCGGAGATTAATTCACCACCCTGGGCCGCGCCTTGACCAGGTCGGACAGGTTCACGGCCCACTCTTCATGCTCGCTCTGGTAGACCGTCCGGTAGACGTCAGCCGTGAAGCTGGGCCGCGAGTGCCCCAGCTTCTCACTCACCACTTCCAGCGGCACGCCCCGGCGCAGCATCAGCGAGGCGTGCGTGTGCCGCAGCCCGTGCACCGTGACTTCCCGCACGCCTGCCTGAGTGCAGAAGGCCGTGAGGTACCGCTTCAGTTTGTCCGGCAGGAACGGCACGCCAGACAGGCCCGTGAACACGTACCCGGTGTCTTTCCACACCCGCTTACGCTCATACCCCTTGGGGTGCCCCGGCACGGGCTGCCCAGGGGCGAGTGCGGCCCGTTCAAAGTCCTGCAGGGCCTTCTGACGGTTCAGGCAGTCCAGAGCCTCGCGGGACAGGTGCACGCGCCGCGCACTCTTCGCTGTCTTGGGCGTGCTGATCTGAGACTTCCCGCCCACCGTGACTAGGTTCTCAGTGATGCGGATTGTCCCGGCTTCCAGGTCGACGTGCGCCCACTTCAGCCCGCACGCCTCGCCACGGCGTAGGCCGGTGTGCAGCATGAATTCGAAGATCAGCCCCCAGCGGCTCGACTGAAGCGCGGGCAGGAGCGCGGCAACCTCTTCAGCAGTCAGGGCCTTCTCTTCCTGGGGCGCGTCCCGCCTGACCGGCTGGGGCCGGACTACGGCGGTCGGGTCGCGCATGACCAGCTCAAGCCGTAGTGCCTCACTGAAGGCCCCGTGCAAGATGTTGTGCGTCTGCCGCTGCGTGTCGGTCAGGCCAGCCGCCCCAAGGGCCGTATACAGCGCACGCAGGTCAGCGGGCCGCACCTCCTGCAGCCGCTTCCGGCCCAGGGTGGGGGAGATGTGCAGGTCGATCAGCTTGCGGTAGTTGTGGTGTGTCTTCGCCGCGAGGCTGGGCCGCTTGCCTTCAAGCCACCTGTCCAGCCACTCGCGCAGCGTCACGCGGTCCGGGGCAGCCACGCCGCCGCGCAGGTGGTCCGCCTGGGCCTGAGTCATGGCCGCCCAGGCTTCCCGCTCGCTGGGGGCCGTGCCGGTCTTGCGGATGGGCGTCCCGTCGGGTTTCAGACCCACCGTGATACGCCAGCGGTACTTCCCGCTGGGTAGCGGGTCGATACTGCCGCGCCCGTTCCCGGCCTTCTGATCTGCCTTCGCTTTGGCCCGTGCCACGGCCTAGCCTTCCCGCTTGGGGACGGCCTGCAGCTCGAGGCCCAGCGCGTCTAGGACTTTCTGCCAGCTTTCGGGGACGGCACCCACGCGCCCAGCGAGTAGGCGCTGAATGTTTGGCTGGGCCATGCCCACCGCGTCCCCTAGCTCTGTCTGGGTCATGCCCTGGGCCTTCATGCGTTCCCTGACTGCCTGCCGTACTTGGTCGTTCATTCCAGTCATCTGTATATCACCCGTTGACATACTAGATCATAAACTGATATATTTCAAGACAGCAGAAGGGGCGGCACTCCCGCGAAGAAATGACCGCCCCGGCTGACTCCACCCAAGACAGGAAGGAATCGACATGCAGACTACCAAGCCCCGCAACATCACGCGCACCTGGAACACCACCACCGAACACCGCCCCTACGGTGAGCACTGGGGCGACACCCTGAACACCGTGACCCTCACGGCTGACCAGCACGGCAACCAGACCGCCCAGGTCGACGGGCAGCCCGCCACGGTCGCGCACGCCGTGAGCATCCTGAACCGCGCCGCCCGCGTGGAACTGGTCAGCGAGTACCGCACCCCCACCCCCGCGCCCGTGATCGGCAAGCCCCGCGCGGCCCAACTGCACCGCCTCATGGGCCGCGCCGGAGTCCCCAGCGGTGAGCACTACGCCTTCGCCGGGGCTGCCCTGGACCGCCCCGTGTTCAGCCTCGCTGCCCTCACGGAAGCGGAAGCCCGCGCCGTCTGGGCCTTCCTGACCTACACCCACCCCCACGCCGCCTAACGCCCACCGGGGGGCCGCGACAGGCCCCCCACTGCGAGGAACCTATGACCCAAGAATCAACCTTCACCCCCGCCGCCCTGCCCAGGGTTGAACGCATCCTGCCGGGTAGCACCCCGCAGCGCCTGAGCCTGGAACTGACCAGCGGGGACACGCTCACCCTGGATGAAGGCACGCGGGCTGTGCTCCTGCCCAGTCAATGGCTGCTCGCAGCGCCACACGGTGAACTGAGCGTGCTGTCCCTGTGGGCGCGTCCGGGCGCACCTGCCTACGCAGTGCCGGACGCGCTGCTGCCGGACCTCTTGCCCTACTTCAACGACTGAGCCACCCGGAGGAACACCATGAACACGCCCATGCACCCCACCCTGACCGCCGTGCACGTCAGTCCTGACCTCGCGCACTTCAGCACCCACGCCGGACGCACGCTGACCTTCGCTGTGCCCCTCCTGGTCAGCCTGCAGGAACGCGGGCCGGAAGTCGACGTGCACCTGAGCACGCCCAGCGGCACGCACCTACACACGTTCAGCGCCCCCAGCGACTCGCCCGCCCTGCAGGTCATCGCGCGGGAACTCCTGAGCGAACACCACCCGCTGAAGCCCATGCCCGCAGTGCAGGCCGTGACCGCCGCGCAGCCGCCCGTGCTGATCGTGGAAGGCCAGCGCGGCAACCGTGAAGCCGTCCGGGCGGGCAGCCTCACCGCGCCCCGCCTGTACCTGCACTGGAGCGGCGCGGCCCAGTTGGTCGACTGGGGAGGAACGCGCCGCGCGTACTTCATCCCCCCCGAACTGGTCAGCGAGGTACGCGCCGCGCTTCCCCACGCCCAGGCGGTCGACGTGCCCGCACCTGGGCCTGACCAGTGGGGATGACAGCAAAAGACATCATCCGCGCGGCGGCACCCCGTAGAAAGCCGAAAATCCACGCGAGAAAGCCCCCCGAGACTGGGGGGCTTTTCGTCGTGCTGGGGGCCTTCAGTCGCCCTTGAGGGCCAACATCTGCCGTGTGCTCAGGCTCAGGCCTCGCCAGTACCCGCGCACGGCGGCGTGGCGCTGGGGCGTGCTCAGGGTGTGCCAGCGTTCCCGGCTGACGGTGGGCGGGCGAGTCTCCAAGATCCATTCAGGCATGGTCATTCCCTCCATGTGTGCGGGCCTTCCAGCCCTTGCCAGCCTGGGCCGCGCAGGCGTGGTGTGAAACGGTGAGCACGGGCGCTCTGGGGTTGCCGTCCAGCCAGCCATGCGCGGCGCGGCCCAGGCTGCACAGGCCGTCCCCGTAGGCATCTGGGCCGTTCCACCGGGCGCAGCATCCGCAGTGCCCCCGCTGGGCCGCGAGGGCTGCCACGTTCAGCCGGCCGTCAGCGGTGCGGCCCTGTTCGACCTGCCGCAGTAGGGCCGCGCGGTGCGCCTTCATGCCTTCGACCAAGGCCACGGGCAGCGGCCCCGGCGCGTCATACCGCAGGCGTCCGGCCTCTGTGCATCCCAGGTGAACGCCCGCCTGGGCGAGTGCCGCCCGCAGCTCTGAGAGGGTCACAGTTCACCGCTTGCCGGGGCGAGTGGCGCAAGTGGCGCAACAGAGCTATTTTCCAATTCTTCTAAGGGAGAATTTTCTATAGGGGTTTTCTCGTGAAAGGAATTGGAAATAGGTGCAGTTGCGCCACTTGCGCCACTGCCCCCCGCTTCCGCACCCTGGGCCGCCCCGTCAACGGGGAACAGATCAGGGTTTTTTAGCGTCCAGAAGCGCAAGCCGCCCGCCCGCTTCACGTTTTCCAATCCGACGGCCGCGCAGGCCTGCCCCCATTTCTTCATGGCGTAGGGGCGGACGCCCACCTGTTCCGCCCAGGCCAGATACAGCGCCCGCAGTTCCCCGGCCTTCATGCCGTTCAGCGCGAATGCCTCACGGCCCACGTCCGCCCAGAATTCCTGCAGCGGGTCAACGTCCGCCCAGAACTGCGCCGTGGCGCTCGCGCTCGCCCTGGAACGGTGCAGGCGTCCCGTCCGGTGGAATCTCGCCAGCCCCTCGACGGCCCAGGCTGTGAAGCCCCGGCACAGGGCGGACGCCGGGTCTTGCCGCGCCGCCTCGATACGCCGACCTCCCAGCAAGTCGGGCAGGCCCGCCCCATGAAGCGGGTGCACGAACGGCAAGGCCAGCACGCGGTCTTTCAGCGCGTCGTCATACGCTTCAACTTTGGGCGCGTCATTCGCCACCATCAGCAGCATGTGCCGTGGCGTGGCCGTGAAGCCCTCGCTGAAGAGGAACCGCACGGGCAGCCGGTCGCCGCCGCTCAGGGTCTTCAGCAGCTCCGCGTCCAGTCGCGCGTTCCCGGCTTCAGCGCAGAACACCGCCCGCTTTCCCCACACGGCCGCGCCCAGCCGCTCGCGGGCGCCGTCCGCCGTGAACAGTTTCGTGTCCAGGCTCGCGGCCATGTCCCCCAGCAGCGTGCCCAGCAGCTCGGTATACGTGCTCTTGCCGGTGCCCCTGGGGCCGTATGCCCAGGGCAACACGCGGTGCGTACTCGCGCCGCTCAGGGCGTACCCGGTCACATCCTGCAGGCCCAGGGCAAGGTCAGCGTCCCCGCCCGTCATGCGGTTCAGCACGTCCAGCCAATCACTCTGGTCAGCGTCCGGGTGGTACTCGACCGGCGCGAGGGTGAGCATGTAGTCCTCTCGCCTGTGCTCCCGCCACTGCCCCGCGTCCCACACGCCATTCTGGAAGCCCAGCACGAACGGGCGCGGTTCAAAGCGGGTGTGATCGATCATCAGCAGCGGGCGGGCCGCTTCCAGAATCGCTTTCTGACGTCCGTTCCCTTCTACGGACTTCGCCGCCTTGACGTGTCGCCACGCGGCCCGCTCCATGGCGGCGCTGTCCCGCTTCCGGGATTCCACGGGGGCGAGTACGCCACGCAGGGCAAAGAGTCGCGCCACTTCCGGTTTCATGGTCCCGCTCAGCTTCTGCGTGAGTTGCTGGGCCAACAGATCGCCCGCGCCGTCCCCTTTCCGTCCGGCGCCCTGCACCCACTGCCGGCCGGTGTAGGCCAGCCACCCGCCCAGCTTGCCGGTGTACCCCAGGTCACCCCCGGCCAGCTTGACCAGGCGGTACCCATGCGCGGTGTCCGTATCCGGCGCGGTCACAGGCCAGCCGTCTAGGCCCAGCAGCTCGAGCACTTGCCGGTCGCTGTAGTCCGCTTTGTCTTCGCCCGTCCAGTGTTCCGCTTCCGGTATGACGTCCGCAGCGGGCAGGGTGCCCACATCGATGCCCGCCATTCCCCTCGCGTCCCGTTGGCCTACGCCGCTCAGGTCGCGCGGCTTGGCTTTCCCGCTGCCCAGGCCTGAGCGCACGGTGTCCCGAATCTCGCCCACCTCAAGGCCCGCCGCTTCCCCGGCTGCCGTGAGCACCTGGGCCGCGTGCTGTTCATCCAGCACCCCGGCGCCTACCAGCGTGCCCAGGTTGAACGCTGCCCGGTTCAGCGCGTCATTCCGCCCGCCTTCCCCGGCGCTCGCCACGGCCGCGCACTCTTCATCCACGGCCCGGTTCACGTACCGCTCAGCGGGCGCACCGCTGCCCACCTGGGCCGGTACCGGGGCAGGCTTGACCGGCGAAAGCGGCGGCGCAGCTTTCACCCTGGTCAGCGCGTTCAGCGCCTCGCGTTCTGCCCAGGCGTCAGCTTCAGAAAGCCAGACGTCCACCGGCAGGGGCCGCGCCGGATTCTTCAGGTTTACGCCGCCCGGAAGCCGCAGGATGCGCGGCAAGTCGTGAACTTTCGCGTCTGCCCCCAGGTCAGCGAGTGCCCCGGCGAGGGCGCGGTTCACCTCTTCCGTTTCCGTGCCGTCATCAGGCGAGGTGTGGCGCAGCCAGTACACATGCAGGCCGTGCCCGCTATCAACCACGGCGCGGGGGGGTAGCTTCAGCCGGTCGCACGCCGTCAGCAGGTCAGCGAACAGGGTCGCTTTGTACTCGCGCAGCTCTGCCGGGTCCGTTTCAAGCAGCGTGTCTTTGGTCAGTCCGCCCGTGTAGCTGGGGGCGTCTGCTAGGTCCAGGTCGACCCAATGAAGGGGGGTCATCAGGCAGTTATCCCGCGCCCCGCTGGACGTGTCGCGCCGCCGCGCCATGCCGAAGTACACCTCTTGATCCTGGGGGATGTGCTCAGGCGTGAACGCCTGGGGGTGCTCAGGGAACGTAGGCCACGGCATCCATACGCTTTTCATGCCGCCCCCACTGGGCCGCTTGAGCCTGAACTCAACTTGCCCGTTGCCCAGCGTCAGCCCTTCATGCAGAAGCCGGTACCACTCGATAGGTGTAGGGGTCACCGCTGCCCCTTGCTGCGCCGCTTGAGGCGGGCGCGTACCTTGCGGGCCGCTTTCTCAGCCCAGACTCGCCCAGTCGCGTGAAGCGTCCCAGGGGTTAGGAACAGACGCACGTACAGGTCAGCGTTCACGATCGCCACGGCCACCGCTGCAGGCTCCCCGCCCCAGGTGGCGAGTAGCAGCGGGTGCACTTCATCCGGCACGCACTCCCGCACGTAGCTCAGGGCGTCCGGGTGCTCACTGAACCATGCGCGGTCAGCAGCTTTCGCGCGGGCCTCGCCAGCCGGGGCAGGAAGGGCGTGCATCAGGGCCGTTGCATTCAGCGTGCCGTCTTCTAAACTAGGCAAAGCGCCTGCCTGCGCCGCCCCCCGGTCCTGTCCACCGGGGGGCATCAGTTGGCCCCCGTGCTCTGGGCTGCCACGTAGGCGTCCAGCGCCTCGCGGGGAATGCGGATGACTCGCGCACCGATCTTCACGGCCCGCAGTCGACCGGCGCGAATTTCTTTGTAGACCAGCGCGGCGTGCACGCCCAGGTGCGCGGCAGCTTGGGGAACGTCAAGGAACGCGGGCAGGGTGGGCGCAGTCGCGCCCGTGTCTTCCAGGTGGATAGCAGTCAAGGGAACACCTTCCAACTTCACCCCGCATCGATGCGGGGGCAGAACTTCAGCTCTTGGCGGAAGTTCTCAGTTGGTCGGGGCGTTCGGTTGAACCTGGGGCCGGTACTCGACTGGGCGCGGCCTCTTCACGCGGCTGGGCGGCACGGGCAGCGCGGGGCGGGCTGTGAGGGCCTGCAGGCGGGCTTCCTCGCGGCGTACCTGGGCCTGTATCTCTCCGCCCGTCAGACCGGCTTCATGGGCTTCCTGACGCTTCAGCGCCCGCCACAGGTGCCGGTGCAGGTGGAACAGGTCGAAAGCCCAGGCTTCCAGCAACCGCGCCCCGTGCGCCTCGTCGACCGCGCCCAGCCGCTCGGCAAGCTCTGCGGTCGTGACCCTCCGGCCCGCTGCCACCTGGGCGGCGTACCAGCGGGTCGTGTCGCTCTGGACAGCCCAGTGGGCGCGGTGCGTGGCTTCCGCTTGCGCTGACGCCTCTTCCCAGGCTTCCATGCCGCCGCGCGGGATGAAGCCGCCCAGCGTCCACATGGGCAGCCCCAGCGCGTGGTACCAGTTCGCACGGGACTTATCCCCGCGCAGCTCGCTCAGGTAGTCCCGTTCAGCCTCACGCCGCGCTGACCGCCGCTCAAGGCGGGTCATGGGGGCGGCGCGGCGTCCGGTGATGGGCATATCAAAAGATAACATAATCCGTGGCGTCCCGTGATCTGCAGAACACAGGCGTGCATGACCAACCGTGACCAACCCGTGACCAACACGCCCGCGCACATGCGTTATCCAGAGTGCATGAACCGTGGCGGGCGAGAGGCGAAAATGCCCCCCTGGGCGGCGTAAATCAGAACCCCCGTTCTCTTGCGTCACTGCCCGTAAATCTGTGCGGGCCTCCCTCCTAAGGGGCAGGCCCCGCGTTCGAATCGCGGCGAGTGCACCACGTTCCCCGCCCCCGTGGCGGGGTTCTTTCTTGCCCGCCGCGTCCGTTCCCGCCCGCGTCACCACCAGCCGCGGCGTTTGAAGTACACGCTGAGGGCCCCGCCGATCAGCAGGAACGTGCCCCACGCCAGGGCGTAACCGAAGGGGCTCTTGAGTTCCGGCATGAACTCGAAATTCATGCCCCATACGCCTGCCAGGAACGTCAGCGGCAGGAAGATCACGCTGACGGCGGTCAGGGTCCGCATGACCTCGTTCATGCGCTGACTCTGGAGGTTCAGGTGCAGGTCGAGCAGGTTCGTCAGGAGGTCGCGCAGCGTGTCGAAGCGTCCGGCGGCGCGCGTGAAGGAGTCCTGCACGTCCCGGTAGCGCACCAGATCGGCCGGGGTGCAGTTGGCGTGGCGGCCCAGCAGCGCGGTCGCCTCGCGCGCGTCGGTCGCCAGACGCCGCGCCTGGGACACGAGGTGCTTGAGTTCGAACACGGCCGGGACGGGGTTTTCGCGGACGCGCTGGAACACGCGTTCCTCCAGGTCGTCCACGCGGGCCTCCAGCGCGTCGGCGGCGGTGAAGAAGGTGTCGGCGGTGTGGTCCAGCAGTTCGTAGGTGACCTCCTGCGCGGTGTTCACGCTGTCGCGCCCGACGAGATTCCACACGCTGTCCAGCGCGCCGGTCCCGCCGGGACTGTGCGTCAGGACGGCGCTGCCGAACGTGAAGACGCTCAGGCGTTCGGTGAACTCGTCGGCCTGCGCGGGATTCACGTAGGAGCGCACGGTGATGAACGCGTGCTCCGGGTAGGCCTCGGCGCGGCTCCAGTGGCCGCGTTCCAGGGCGTCCTCCAGCGCGAGGCGGTTCAGGGGGAACGCGGCGCGCAGCGCGGCCAGTTCGTCCGGGGTGGGGTCCTGGGTGTCCACCCAGACGTTGTCGTGCTCCCCGTTCCAGGGGAAGTCCTGCCCGTCGCTGAGTCGCCGCGCCCTGATCATGCCCGCAGGATGGCAGACTCCCGCGCGGACTCTATGCTGGAAGGGTGAACGCGTGGCTGTGGGTGATGGCAGGCGGCGCCGTGGGGGCCGCCGCGCGCTACGGCACGCAGCTGCTGCTGGCGCCGCTGGCGCTGCGCGCCGCGTTTCCCGTGCCGGTCCTGCTGATCAACGTCGCGGGGTCGTTCCTGCTGGGCCTGACGCTGGCGCTGGTGGGCCGGGGCGTGTGGCCGGACGCGGCGCGGCTGGCGTTCGGGACCGGGGTGCTGGGCGCCTTCACGACCTTCAGCACGTTCAGTGTCGAGCTCGACGATCTGCTCGCGCACGGGCGGGGCGGCGCGGCGCTGCTGTACGCGACCCTCAGCGTCACGCTGGGCATCCTGGCGGCCGTGGCGGGCCGCACGCTGGGGGGCCGCCTGTGACCCGCCGCAAGAAGACCGGGGAGGGGGGGAGCAGCGGCGCGACCCGCCCCCCGGAGCAGTTCCTGGAACTGTCCGAACTCCTCGCGTACGTGGGGCAGGTCGTCGCGCGGGGCCTGCCGGGCGCCGTGTGGGTCCGCGCGGAGATCGCCAGCGTCACGGACCGCCGCCACCTGTACCTGGATCTCGTACAGGCCGCAGAGGACGGCGAGGTCGCCAAGTGCCGCGCGACCGTGTGGGCCCGCGAACGCTTCAGCCTGGAGGGCAAGTTCCGCCGCGCGACGGGCGGCACCCTCACGGCGGGCCTGAAGGTGCTGCTGTTCGCCGAGGCGACCTTCCACGAGCAGTACGGCTTCTCGCTGAACGTGCTGGACGTCGCGCCGGAATTCACGCTGGGGGACGCCGCGCTGCGCCTCGCCGAGCACCGCGAGACCCTGGTCCGCGAGGGCGTCTACGGCCTCAACCGCCTGCTGCCCGCCCCCGAGGACTTCCTGCGCTTCGCGGTGATCGCCCCCCGCGAGGCGGCCGGGCTGGGCGACTTCCGCCGCGAGATCGACCCGCTGGAGGCCGCCGGGGTACTGCGCCCGCTGTACCTGGAGGCCACCTTCCAGGGCCGCGACGCCGCGCCCAGCCTCCTGCGCGCCGCCGGGGAAGCCCGCACCCTGCACGCGCGGGAACCGCTGGACGCGCTGGTCGTCCTGCGCGGCGGCGGGGCCGTCACGGACCTCGCGTGGCTGAACGACCTCGCGTTCGCGCGCGCCCTGGCGACCTTCCCCGCGCCGGTCATCACGGGCCTGGGGCACGCGCGGGACGACACCCTCCCCGACGAGGTGGCCCATACCCGCGTGGACACGCCCAGCAAGGCCGCCGCGCTGATCGTCCGCACCGTCGCGGGGGCCGCCGCGCAGGCGCAGGAGGACGCCCGCAGCATCCGCGCCCACGCCACGCAGGTCCTCGTGGACGCCCAGGCGGGCGCGGACTGGACGCTGGACCGCGCCCGCAGCGCCGCGACCCGGCACGTGGACCGCGCCGCGCAGGACGTGGACGCCCTGATGCGGCAGGCACTGGGCCTCACCCCGCAGCGCACCCTGGCCCGCGGCTACGCCCTCGTGCGCGGCCCGGACGGGCAACCCGTCACCCGCGCCGCGCAGGTCACGCCCGGGCAGCCCCTCACGCTGGAATGGACCGACGGGACTGTGCCCGTGCGGGCGGAGGACTGATCCCTATTCCTCGCCGGTCGCCACCGGGCGCGCGTCGTCGCTGATCCAGTCGCTCCATGACCCGGCGTACAGGCGATTGTCCGGACCCAGGGGCACGCCTGCCAGTTCGCGGGCCAGCAGGTTCGGCGTGGCACTGACCCCGCTGCCGCAGTACGTGACCGTCGGTGCGTTTCCAGCGTCCAGCCGCGCCGCCTGCGCGCCCGCGTCCCGCCAGTGGCCCGATCCGTCCAGCGCGCCTGTCCAGTCGCGGTTCACGGCGCCCGGGATGTGCCCGGCCTTCCGGTCGATGGGTTCCACCTCGCCCCGGTAGCGTCCCGGCGCGCGCGAATCGATCAGGAGGGTCCCCGCCCCGCGCGCCTGCACGTTCTCGGCGGTCGCCACGAGGTCCGCCTGCACGTCCGGCACGAACGTGACCGGGGTGGGGGAGGGGTCCTCCGTGCTGACCTCGCCGCCCGCCGCGACCCAGGCGGGCCAGCCGCCGTCCAGTACCGCCACCCGCGCGTGCCCCAGCCAGCGCAGGAGCCACCATGCCCGCGCCGCGTAGAAGCCCTGCCCGGTACCGGGGTCGTCGTAACACACGACCAGACTGTCGTTCCCGACGCCCACGCTCCCTAGCCACGCGGCCAGCGCCGACGGGTCCGGCAGCGGGTGACGCCCCCCGGACCCGTCCGGTTGTACCGGGCCGCTCAGGTCCGTCTCCAGATCGGCGTACGCGGCCCCCGGCACGTGCCCGCCCAGGTACGCGATCCGCCCGGTCAGCGGGTCGCTCAGGGCGTAGCGCGCGTCCAGCACCCGCACGCGCGGGTCATGCAGGTGCGCGCGCAGCCAGGACACGGAAACCAGCGGGGTGGGCAGCGTCAGATCGGCCATGCCCGCAGGCTACACCCGCCGCTCAGGCGGTCACTCGCTGCCACGCGCGGCGGAACACGTTCAGCGTGCCCCCGTCAAACAGCACCACCCGCACGTGCAGGTCCGGGTGATCCGCCAGGAACGCGGTGATCGTCCGCAGGGTCACCTCCGCCGCCTGTGGCAGCGGGTAGCCGTACACCCCGGTGCTGATCGCCGGGAACGCCACGCTGCGGCACCCGGCCTGCACCGCCAGGTCCAGGCTGCGGCGGTACGCCCCGGCCAGCAGCTCCGGCTCGCCCTGGGTGCCGCCGCGCCAGATCGGCCCGACCGCGTGGATCACGTGCCGCACGCCCCGCGCCGACAGGCCGAACGCCGGGGTGATCACCGCCGTGCCCGTGGGCGTCCCGCCGATGGCGCGGATGGCGCGCAGCAGCTCCGGCCCGGCCGCGCGGTGGATGACGCCGTCCACGCCACCCCCGCCCGCCAGCTCCCTGTTGGCCGCCGTGACGATCGCGCACACGTCCTGCGCGGCGATGTCCCCCTGCACGAGTTCCAGCGGCACGGGTCTTTCCTTACTCGCCGTTCACGCGGGCCAGGTGCGCGTCCGTGAACGTGTAGCTGCGCAGGTGATCGGCCCGCACCCGCGCCTCTCGGTCGGCTTCCGTCCACTCGGGTTCCGGCAGCTGCCGCGCCCGCTCGGCCCGCTGGATCGCCAGGAGTTCCTCCACGGCGCGGTCCAAGTCGTCGTTCACGACCACGTACCGGAACTCGTGCGCCTCGCGGATCTCCTCACGGGCCCGCGCCAGACGCTTCTCGATCCGGTCGGGCGTCTCGGTCGCGCGGCCTTCCAGGCGGCGGCGCAGCTCCGTCAGGCTGGGCGGCATGATGAAGATCAATATGGCCTCCTCACCCATGCGCGCCTTGACCTGCATGGCACCCTCCACCTCGATCTCCAGCACCACGTCCTGCCCGCGACTCAGCGCCGCCTCGATCGGCTCGATCGGCGTGCCGTACCGGTTCCCCACGAACGCCGCGTGCTCCAGGAACCCGTTCGCCTGCGCCTTCTGCTCGAACGCCTCGGAGCTCACGAACACGTAGTGCACGCCGTCCTGCTCGCCGGGGCGGGCCTCGCGGGTCGTCCAGGAGGTGCTGAAGAATACGTCCTGCCCGGCCAGCCAGCGTTCACGCAGCGTGCCCTTGCCCACGCCGGACGCGCCCGTCATGACCAGCAGCAGCCCGCGCCGCGCGGAAGTGGAAAGTGGAGTCTCGGAAACCGTCATCCCCCCACCATACCTGGGGCCCCCCAGGACTGGAAACCCGCACGGAACAGGCGCGGCCCCCGCGTGTGTGGGAGCCGCGCCTGAACTGGAGGGGGGGGTTACTTCTTCTTCTTGCCGGAGGTGGCCTTCGCGCGGCCCTTGCCGAGCGCCTGGCCCTTCTCGAAGCTGGCCTGCATCTTGCGGCGCGTCTCCTCGACCATCGTCTGGAAGTCCACCAGGCCGGACTCGACGGCTTCCATGCTGGGCTTGATATTCCCGCCCCGGCGCGCGGCGGCCAGGTCGCGGTTGGTCTCCTCGAACCACGCGTCAAAGTCGGGCGTGTGGTCGAAGATCATTTCACGCGTGTCGCGCTGGTACGTGTCCGTGCTGCCGCGGCGCGTGAACTGCTTGGGCATCGTGAACCGCTCGGGCAGGTACGCGCCGTCGATCTTGCCGGACCGCACCGCTTCCTGGAACATCTTCACGAAGGTATCGCTACGCTGGGGGTTGCTGAGTTCCAGCACCTGTTCACTGAGTTTCTTGTAAGCCATAAGTGGAATTCCTCCTGATCCCAGAGTATGCCCGAAAGAATGAAAGGAAGTAAAGAGCATGATTTATTTTTTCGTGATGAGGGGGCCCGAAAACTGACAGGGCTTCACTGGAATTGCAAGAATTCATCCGCTGTGAAGTGATGACCCGTATGTTGGTCCTGCACAGGTTTCCGTGACATGGACTGCTGTTCGCGGTGCGACGTGTGACGTCACGCTCTGTACCGGACATCTTTAGGTTGAGACTGTGCTGGACGGCACATCCCTGAACGTGTGATCGGT